>JBIPOO010000013.1:0-32700 GCA_044379045.1 Saprospira sp. | reverse complement strand
CTGTTTTCATTGTCAAATCAAATCGTTCAAAACTGCCGTTAAAATTTGCAACACCCATGTGCTTTACAGAAAAACGCATCGATGAGTGTCCACCGTCAAGTTTCCAGGTATTTTTGTCGCCGTTGCCGCTCCAGCAAATCATTACAGCCGTAAATAACATCATTAAAATATTCATAAATCTGTTTTTAAATTTAAAAGTTAATTCAATACGAGTACAAAGATAAAATTTTTTAGTGTCACTAATTTATATCTAATAAAAAAAGTGGACTTCCGACAGTTTCGAAAGTCCACCCTAAAAAATTTAACACTTGTTATTTTTGGCTTTGCCAAACCCAGTTACCTGCTATATTTATGTAGCCGATATTGTTTTCTTTTTCTACACGGATGAGGTCGTTGCTATAATAATTGATAAAATCGTAATCGGGTTCAATAATGATTTTTCCATTTTCATCGGCAACTCCAATTTTTCTTGAAATTTTAACTTTCGCAAAACCATTTTGAAATTTATCAATATCCTGATATTTTGAACTGGTCATTTCAAATCCTCTGGCATTAATTACCGACCATTTATCTGCTCTGCTAACCGGAGCAACTCCATTGCAGAAATTTTTAGCGGCACTGTAATTCTCAGTATTCTGACGTTTTAAGTCGCTGCCTAAGAAGTAAAAATCATACTTAGGCGATTTTACTAAAGCTAAACCGTCATTTACCTCCATTATCTTACTTACGTTTGGAGCAATGATAAAATTGCCTGCTGTATCTATAATACCACTTTCATTATGACTTTTATAAACAATTGCTTTGCCTTCGCAAAAATCATCGGCCTTGATATACATTGCAGGAACAATTATATTGCCCTGAGTATCCATATATCCGTATTTGCCTTTTTCATAAAATACTGTTCTGCCATTCGAAACTTTTCCGAGTTTCATTTGCTTGGTCTTTAATGTCTCTGCACCACTTAAATCAATAAGGCCACTGTAGCTTAATTTGCCGGATTTACGACGCACTACTGCAAAACCATTGCTGAATTTGTCAATCCCGTAGTAGAATTTTTGGGTAATGATTTCACCTTTTTGGTTGATAATGCCATAACCTCTATTTTTTAAGATGATTTTTGCAAGACCATTTTCGTCAAATTCACTGATATGCAGCCAATTTTTCTTTGGGTTTGAAACAAAGTTTCCAGCCTTATCAATAATTGCCCAACCTTTTTCAAAAATCAATACTTTTGCAACACCATTTTTAAATTCCCCTGCATCTCTGAAATTTAAATCGAGCACTGTTTTACCTGATTGGTCAATATAGATTATTTTTCCATTTAGGGTTTTCACTGCTGCTAGTCCTTCCCTGAAATTCCCGGCTTTGTGGAATTGCGCAGCTATTACAATTTGACCACTTTTATCGATATAAGCATATTTGCCATTGACCATTACTGCAGCAAGACCTTCTGAAAAATCATTCACCGATCTGAATTTACACGCAATAATTTCATTGCCTTGTTCATCGGCAAAGCCCCAGAGTCCAGCCTTGCATACAGCAATCATGTTTTCGCTGTATTCCTTGATTTTGTCATAATTAAGTGGTAAAATCAGTTTGGCCATACTATTTATGTAGCCAAACTTTTCATTTTTGAGCGACAGAATGTATAACTTATTATTTGAATTAGGAATGAAACTGAGTTCTTCATAAATAATCGGTAAAACAATATTGCCCAATTGATCGATCATGCCCCATTTTTTATTTTTTCTTACAATTGCCCGATTGTTAACGAAATTTCCGACATTTTCATATTTCTGCTTTGTTCCATCTACAACCCATTTACCATTAAGATCGATAAAACCCCATTCGCCATATTTTGCGATAATTGCTGAACCTACCAATTCAAATCTGTTGTCGCTGTACAATCTGTATACTGACATTAGTTTGGTATAAAATTCGTCGGCAGCAATTATTTTTTCATTCTTCTTATTTTTCTTATCCAATTCCAGCATACCGCTTTTCGTGCACATTGCTTTGCCTTCATGAAATTCACCAATGTAAAGCATCCCAGATAGTATAACCTTACCCTTTTTATTAACGAGGCCATATCTTCCATTAGTCATTATACAACGTGCAACAGGAAGAGAATCTACCAAAAAATCATTTATCTCGATGTGTATGAATTCTGGCTGTGTAATTTGTTTTGCTATATGATTATTCACAAATGCCCAGGCACTGTTAACTTGTGCAGATGCGCCATTGATGTAAATAGCTGACAGATTCGGTTTTTTTATTTCACCCAGTGAGATTCCTAGTTCGGGATAATTTAATACTCTTTCGAAACGAGGACTCAACACAAATTTTCCCGTATTTGTGTTTAAAATGCCCAGTTTTGAATTGCCTTCTCTATCCCAGCGCAACGAATCATTGATAGTAGTTTGATTTCTGCTTCGGTTTGTAAAAGTATTATTCGCTTCGTTAGAAGCAGCTCCTTCAATACGTATAGTTTTGAAATTATCATAAACAGTTTCATCTTTAAAATGGCCATTTTCATCAAAACTCAGAATCGTAAGGTTTCCTTTATCGTAATATTTAATATTATTACTGCCATAGGTGAATGCATTGGTGAATGGTGGGGCTTTTGTTATTTCGCCATCTTTATTTACAATCCCGTAAAGATCATTAAGTTTAACAGCAGCAATAGGTCCTTCAAGTGAATCAATCGCATCATAGTTAAAATTGAGTATGGGTTCTTTTTTTCCTGCTTTTACAAGTCCCCATTTTTCACTTGAGTTTTCGACCCTATAGAGATCGGCATTAAATAAGGTTATATTTTTATAAATACTATCAATTATTATGGTACAAGTTGAATCCAAAAGACCACAGTTATTTTTTGTGGTTAAAAATCTTATGTTTTCTCCAAGAATCTCGGCATTCTCCAATGCAAAAGGTAATAATTCATGCTTGTTTGCTGAATACAGATAACTGATATCACCTTTTTTAGTCAGCATAAAGTGATTGTTCAGCTCTTTTATTTCATTGAACTGATTTGGCTGAATACAATTACCGCTAAGTGTATAAATCCCCAATAATGAGTTTTTAGTTGCAATGATATGGTTTGAATAAAATTCGAATTTGTCAAAATCGATAGGTAAAATCCATTTGCCGTTATTATTCCAAAGTCCCTTTTTGCCGTGTAAGGAAACATTTATAAAATTAGTGTCAGAACAAATTTCAATATCAGTATATAAAGCATCGCTCAAAATACCTTTCCTGATATGTCCCAGCCCAAAACCATCAATTTTCTCAAAGGCGAAGTATCCATTTGTAAGCAATTTTACATTTCCACCTACATTTTCAATGATTAGCTCATTTGACGGATTGCGAAGGTCCCATTTGCCATTTTCCTTTACCATAAATATATCATTATTCAATACCTTCACTAATTCATACGTCACAGGAATGATTGTTTCTCCTTTTTTATTTATGATGCCGGCCTTTCTGTCAATTTCGACCATAGTAAAACCTAAAGTGTCAAACTGAGCTACAAAATCGAATTTGGCTTCTATCTGAATTTTTCCATTTTTATCGATAAAACCCCAGTGGTTATCCGATTTAAAAGGAACTAAAACTTCGTTTTGGGCAATAAGGAAGTTGGCCCAAAAGGTCAGGAGGATGATTCTTGTTAGCATTGTTCTTTTTTTTTGACTTTTAAAAATAATCTCCAGCGGTATTTTTTTGCTGTACAAAACTTACGATAACTTTGTCAAAAAGTTTCAGATCTATCCATTTTTTAGAACAGTGGCCGCCTTGATGCAGCAAAGCGACCATCTGTTCGGAACAACCTATAAATGAATGATAAAACCCAAATTGATTAGTACATGGCTATAACTTTTGAAATGTCGTCGACAGAGCTTATTGTTCTTTTCTCTGTTTTCATTTTCAGGGTTACCTTGTCGCCATTTTTTCTGGAACTAAGATTTTTGAAATCTTCGGAACTGAACACAGCTACTTTGTTGCCCGGCAGTACTGCAATGAGCACATTTTTTTCTTTGGCAGGGAATGCAAAATTCCGAAGGCAGCCTTTTTGGTCAATATTGTATTTAACTACAGCTTTGCGCTGATTATTGATTAGGAAGAATGTCACTTTTTCTGATTTTTCGGCATAATCAAATTCTTTTTCAAAATCGATATTTGCCTCTAACCTTACATCAGCATCTCCTTTCCAAATATCCCAGTTGTAGATGCCAAATCCGCTTATTTCGTAAGAGCGTTGCAATTCGGCCTGCTGCTCATACATATTTCTGATTTGTTTCAATTCTTCCTGTACACGATGGTATTCGCTCATTTTTAGATCGAAATTGGACTTGGCATTGGCATAGTCATTGCCTTTCAGAACTGGCAGAACTTTTATTTCAACCGTTTTTTTACCATTGATCAAAATTAGCCTGTAATTGTCTTTTTCGCGTTTGATATCAATTTTGGACCAGTTAGTATTAAAGATTTCTGGATTATATTCTGGATTATTGACATCTTTCGGATTTCCGGCAAATTGCCAGATTACCTCTTTAAAAACAGCTAATTCAGGAAATTTTTTATAATCGGTTTTTAGATCGAAGACAAACTTGCTGCTGTAGCCAAATTTAGTCGGCTCAATTGGTTTTTCAGCACTTTTTGAATCGATATTTTTCAATTCGTCCGCTCTGGTTAGATTGATGGTTGCCTCGCCTTTTTTCTGTTTGGTTTCCCATCTACCTTGCTCATCCAACTTAAAAAAATCGAAACGATCGCCTTCATTATAAGATGCCAGGTTGATTTTAATTTTTTTATTGGGAGCAATAAAAACTTCTTTTCCCTTGCAAAGTCCTTTTATTTCAAACATGCCGGCGGTTTCCATATATTCTCCTGTTTCGGGATTGTGCATTGGAATACCACTGGCTATGATTTCAGCAGCATCATGAAATTCGCGGAAATTGATGTCAACTTGCTCATTGATCGGATTTCCTTTTTCGTCAACAAATGCATTGGCTGGAATTTCTATGGTTGTTCCAGTTTCATTGACAACAATTTTTTCTGCTTTACCTGGGTTTACGCCAAATTTCTTATAGGCAACATCAATATTTTTGAACGCAGGAATAATTTCAAGTTTTTGTAGCTGAGCAGTTTTTTTTCTGTCATTTTCCGGTTCATCATTTGTTAGCTTATTTTTTCCGCATGAACCTGCAAAGAATGCGGTGCCGAGAAAGAGACAGCCCAGGAAGATTGATTTTTTGGAGACTTGCATATTGATACTTTTTTTTGTAATTGAATTCGCTTTTTTTATTATTTGAATTCATAAGTAACAAACTGCACAAAGGTTACAAGCTTTGAAAAATATTTTTTCAAAATGCTTAAAAAAAATACTTTGAAATTGTTTAAAAATTTGATTTACAATATTTTAATTTGTATTTATTTTATGCAAAATTTTTTTGCAGACATCATTTTGGCTATCAAAGTAGCGCTTTGACTTTTCCATAATGGCTTCAAAGTCCAAATTTTCAACTGTACAGATCATCGCCTCAGCCGATTTTATTTCTATGGCCTGTCCTATATTTTTTAATGCTAATGCCTCCTGAAATTTATGGTTATTGGGGCCAAAAAAAACTGGAATCCCATAAACTGCTGCTTCCAGAATGTTATGAATTCCCTTGCCAAATCCACCACCTATATAGGCCAGATCTGCATACGCGTAAATTTTATTCAACATTCCAATATTGTCAATGATTATTATCCTAGTATTTTCAAGCCTTATATTATCTGTGATTTCAGAGTAGAGCAGGGTAGAAGCAGATGCTTCAAACATTGATTTAAGCGTTGCTATTTTATGCTTTACGATTTCGTGTGGCGCAATAATCAGTTTCCAATCGTTTTGCTTCAGGTAGTTTTTAAAAAATTCGAAAATTAGTTTTTCATCGCTTGGCCAGCTACTACCGCATACCAAAACTTTATGTTTCCCTTTGAAATTATGCATTAAAGGCAATGACATTCCTTCCGATTTTATTTTCGAAACTCTGTCTAAACGAGTGTCACCACTGATAATTACATTTTTAATACCAATACTTTTAAGCAAAATTTCAGAGGAATTTTCCTGTACAAATATAAAAGTAAAACAACGAAGCATTTCGCGCTGCAACTTCCCAAAATAGCTAAAAAAAAGCTGCTCTTTTCTGAAATGTGCCGACACAAGGTATAAATCAGTTTTCCTTCGTTGGGCTTCTTTTAGGAAAAAATACCAAAATTCATATTTGATAAAGAATACCTTTTCAGGTTTTAAAATATTGAACCATCTTTTAGCATTATGTCTGCTATCGGCCGGGAGGTAAGTAATAAGGTCTGCTCCCGAATAATGCTTTCGAAGTTCATAACCCGATGGCGAAAAAAAACTGAGCATGATAAATGCGTTCGGGTCCTGTTTTTTTAAAGCTTCTATGAGTGGGCGACCCTGCTCAAACTCACCAACTGATGCACAGTGAAACCAGTATCTTTTTTGTTCTGGTCTGCAATTACTTATTTTTGTTTCGAGGGAATAAAAAATATTTTTTCGTCCCTCAATCCAAAGCTTTGCTTTCGTTTTAAAGAAGGAAAATAAATAAATAGCCCCAAAATAAATTCTGGTAACCAAACTGTACAGAAAAACGGATAAGCCCATTTAGATTTAATAAAACTGCAGATTTTCGTTGAAGGTACTACTTTCCGAATAGATAAAAATCGGAATGCAGAATCCAGCTCTAAAGCCCGTTAAAATATCGTAGTGTAGTGAATTATCGGCCATTCTTGTATCGAAATTCCAAAAACGTCGATTGCGGGTAAAGCCCTGTGTAAAGTCGAGGCCAATGAATAGATTTACTAACTTTGAGGGGCTCATATATCGGTAGCCTATATATTGGTTGAGCGCAAAGCCCGATGTGAGACGATCGTATCCTTTTTTATAGTCCTCGAAAAGTGGCGGAAGTTCCTCGGGGCGCCCCAACAAACGGATGCGAAACCAATGTTGCAGGTAACCAGCACCAAATCGTAATTCAAGATTGTGCACCCTGCTTCTTTTGCCAAGTTGTATGAGTTTGCCAGCTTGCCCAAGTACCATAAAGCCTCTCTGTCCAAGCTGTGTAAGCCCCATTCTACCTGTCGTCTCAATAATATGTCCGTTCGATTCACGCAGTGGTTTCAGAACATCTGTTTTTACAAGGTCCTGAAAAAGCCATTCGCCGCCAACTGAAAATATCCAGTTTCGGGGGCTAAGATAGGCTACCCTTGCTCCGATATTAAAATTGTAATAAAAATCTTTTTTCATTGTTCCCCCCGGCTCTTGCATACCATAAGCAAGGTCAATCATTACTGCAGCCGGTTTTATACCACTGCTGTCTTGTGCTGCGAGATAAAAACAGCTTGAAAGTAGTATCAGAAATAAGGCTATTCTCATTGCGTTTAATTTATATTGAATGCTAAATATCGTTAATCAAATAATCATCAAAGTAAGTAAAAGATTCAAATGAAACTTCTCAGGTTTCAAAGATATCAATTTTTGCATTGTCATGAAAAATAATTTAGAGACAATTACACAAAAAAAGGTTGCCCGAGTAGAGCAACCTTTTGTACAAAGAATTTCTTATAATTATTCTATTACAAGTTTACGGTTTTCAACACCTTTGTCGGTTTTGATTTGAACCATGTAAACACCGCGTGCAAGTTCATTAACAGGCAATGTTAAGCTGTTGCTGTTGATGTTTTCGGTCAGGTTTACAAGCTGTCCGTTTACATTGTATACTGTTACAGTCTCAAGTGATGCATTCTGTACACGTACATTGAATTGGTCTTTGGCAGGGTTCGGGAAAAGTTCTACACTGTAGTTGTCAATAGCCTCAGTTGCAGAAAGCAAGGTTACAGTTACAGTTCCAACCTGCGGATTGGTACCAATTTCGATATTAGCATTATTGATAAGTCGGATGTTTGTAATGTCGATATCCATAGTACGGGTAGTACTGCTACGGAGAATATCGTCGCGGATCGTAAAGTTAAACTTACCAATTTCGCCAAAACCACTGTTGTTCAATCGGTCTCTTCTTGATACAGCAACTTCGATTTTACCCAATTGGCTAAAGTCATACTGAATGTCGAGGAGATTGGTTCCCAACCAGCTTACTGGATAATCGACACTTACAGATGAAGCCTCTACGATTTCAGGGTCATAATTCAGCGTGAAAGCAACACCATAAACATCGGCAGCAGGTTCGGTAGCAGTACCCAAATTGATTGGCAAACTTAGACGATCACCTTCATTAGCATTAACCGAGTTGATAAAGAAAGGAATATTACCTGTCATCGAGCTATTGCTTCTGTAGTAATTGCTACCATAGTTCTGCTGTATGGCAGTAAGGTCATTTTGGTTGATGATACCATCGCCATTACAATCGATGTGTTTGTAGTTTGGTAATCCTGCAACAGGATTTACAGTTGTCCAATCAGTTGAATATTGGCCTGTCCAGCTTATGTTGGCATTAGGTCTTGTTAATCCCGATTCTCCATGTGTCAAAGCTATAGGAAGTAAATCCCAGTTGTTAACAGTTGTGTTGTCATCAGCATCGCCTGGCCAAACACAACCTTGAGCAGTTCCTACAATCGCAGTGATGGAGAAAGGAGCGCTGAAAGTATTGGCACTGACGGTGGCAACATAAACTCCTGCGCAAAGATTATTTCTCACAAATACTGCACCCAGAGCCGGAGTTCCGCTGCCTGTTTGAGAGAATCCATCATTCCATACAAGTGTGTAAGTGTTATTTGGAGTAGCAGTTGGGAAGCTGATGGTAATGCTACCTGTGCAACTGCTATCGCAACCGCTTCCGGTCGTCTGAACGGTATAGTTAATGCTGCCGCTGTTTCCACCGCAAGGTCCATTTGTCCAGGCAGTTACACCAGCGCTGTTTTGAGCGATGCATGAGTTGATGTAGGTAACGCCATTGCAACCGCATACAGGTGAATAAACTGTTGGGCAGTTAGCTACAGGATTGATGAGGCTTGAATCAATGCAGCTATTAGGATTAGGAACATTGTTACAACCAATATAAAAACTATGCTGGTAAGGATTCTGTAATGAATCATACACTGTAATGGTGTAAGTAGTGTTTCCGCACAGGTTTGTGATTAAACTTGAACTGGAAATATTGTTTTGCCATACAATAGTATAAGGTCTTGGTGCAATGCTTCCATTGGCCAAAACGATATCGAGCAGGGCAAAGGCACCATTGCATACCCCATTGCAATTGGCATTGAAAATTGAATCAAGTACGGTGTAGTTACCCTGTCCGCCACCGCAAATATTGGTCGAATCAGTAATCGTAACAATTACGGAACAAGTATCAATAAGGGCATTTACAGTTCCAGGAACATTGCCACTGGAAACAACCAGGTAGTATTGATGCGTTCCGATATCATTGCACCCAAAAGTGTAGGCCGACTGATAGCTGCCATTACCGTCCATAATCCACATAGAACTAGCATTGGTGCTGCCGTTGTTCAACATTTGAGGGCTAAGCATGACATAGCCATTCATTGAAGCAAGGTCTAAATTGAGCGCATTTACACAATTAGCTTGTGGTTGTGTTGTACTAAAGCCACAGAAATTATTCGAATCGTAGATGTAAAGGCTCGAAGTACAAGTACTAATTTGAGTGGTTCCATTACTGTCAATTCTGATAACAGCTAAAGTAACCGTGTCTGTGCCCAAATTTGAACAATTGAACGTAATAGAATTCACATAGTTGTTGCCGTCAATCAGGTAAACCTGACCACCCGTACTGCCGCCGTCGATTTGAGAAGCGTTTACTGTAACCGTTCCATTTTGACCTAGTGGGAAACTAAGAGGTGTTTGACAAAATGCATTGGGGCTTACAGGATTTCCACAGTTGTTATTCGGGTCGCTAATATTGATTACTGTAAGGCAACTGCTGCTGTTGCCATTATTATCTGTTGCTGTGAAAACAGCCGTAAATGGACCAAGGTTATTGCATGAGAAGGTGATAGCGCTGGTACCGTTGATCTGATAGTTTTGAATTCCACAGGGGTCAGTGGCAGTAGCTACAGATAGACCAGTAACTACTACAACGCCATTTTGACCTATAGAAAATGTGGGATTATTCTGGCAAAAGATTGTAGGAGGAGTTGTGTCAATAACAGTTACAGTCGCAGTACATGTATCCTGTTGGCCTTGTGAATTGGAAACGTATAGGATTAAGTTATTTGTGCCTATATTGTTGCAACCAAAAAAGGCTGTTGTTTGAAATGAACCAGCATTGTAAATCTGGAAGCTGCTAGCGTTGAGCGAGCCATTGTTGAGTTGTGGGGCAGTTACAAATGCGCTTCCTGTATTTCCTACATATGCATTGATGTTTCCGCAATTTGCCACTGGAGCAGCGCCAGAGCAATTGTTGTTATTGTCTACAATATTTACAATAGTGGTACAGGAACTGCTATTTCCATTATTATCAATCGCCGTATAAGTAGCAGTATTTTGTCCAAGATTGTTGCAGGAATAGGTGTGTACATTCGAGCCATTAATAAGTAAACTTTGTATTCCACAAATGTCATTTGATGTTCCAATTTGATTGGCACTTACAATTGCAGCTCCATTTGTACCAATTAAGGCTGTTATAGTACCCGCACAAATTACCGTAGGTCTCAAGGTGTCAGACACTGTCACAACTGAAGTGCAGGTGTCTTGTTGACCCTGGCTGTCGGTAACATATAGAATTAGATTATTTGTACCAACATTATTACAGTTGAATGTAACACTGCTTTGAAAAGCGCCACCAAACAAAATGGAAAAGCTGCTGTCATTTATCGAACCATTGTTGAGTTGTGTGGCACTCACGCTGACAACACCATTAGGACTAAGGTTCAGGGTTAGATTTCGGCAGTTTGCAACTGGCTGAGCATAGCTTTTGAAAGCTGCCATCAGAAACAGTGAGAAAACTGCAAGTCGGAGATTTAAAAATAATGATCTCATAGGATTTTAAATTTATTTTGTTTTGAATTAAATGTGCTTGACCTTATTTCACATTACAAAGGTGAAGCTAAAAATACTGCTCTGCAAATACAAATTTTGATTATATTTATTTAAATTTGCAGTATTATTTATTGCAAATAATTGAAAATCAATAAATATTGTTAAATTAAATGTTGTAATTTTTATTTTATTAAGACAATGATTGAAAATAAATTATTAAAATTATTAAAAACGCTCAGCCAAAAAGAGCTGATTCGATTCGAGGATTTTGTAAAATCGCCCTATTTCAATTCGCACAAACAGGTTATTTCCCTTTTTGAATACTTGAAAAACTATGCACCCGAATTTGACAACTCAAAAAAGCTTGAAAAAAGCTATATCTATGGACAGCTATATAAATCAAAAGCTTACGATGATAATTTTTTTGCAAGTATCATCTCAAAGTTATTAAAATTATTAGAAGATTTCCTTGCCTATGAAGCTTTTAATGAAAAAATAGGTGAAAAAGAGCTGCTCATTTTACATAATATGCGGAAAAGGAAGCTCGAAAAACATTTCAGAGCTTACGAAAAACAGCTTGAAAAACAATTATTTGACCATGTTCAACAAAGCGCTGATAATCATTACTTGTCTATGCAGTTTGCTGAAGAACAGGACAAATGGTTTATAGAACAGGGTGGTAGGGTACATCATATTGCCTTGCAACTGCAATCCGATCGGCTCGATTTGTATTATTTGATTGAAAAGTTGAAGATTGCCTGCGATATGCTGAACAGAAACCGGGTAAGTAACGCAACCTATGTCTGTAATTGGATAAATGAAATTTATCAAATTGCTGAATCGGAATCAATTACAAATGAAAATCAGCTTTTGTCTGCTTATCATTTAACCTATGCCATGCTTTCAGAACGAAGTGATGACAAATACCTAAAGCTAAGGCAATTTTTAGAAAATAACCTAAATTATTTATCGAGGGAAGATCTTATTAGTTTGTATGGATATGCTTTGAATTTTTGCATTGGGCTGGTTAATAGCGGAAAGCTTATGTATTTTAGTGAAATTCTTGTGCTGTACAAATCGATGCTCAAAGAAGATTTACTACTGATTGAAGGTTTTCTGCCAGCTTGGGAATATAAAAATATTGTTACTGCAGCATTGCGAAGTAATGATTTGCAATGGGCTGAAAATTTTCTTGAAACCTACAAATCAAAGCTCGAAGCATCGCAACAGGAAAATGCTTACACCTATAACTTGGCATCTTTTTATTTCGAATGCAGCAGGTATAAAGAAGCGCTCAGGCTTTTGCACAATGTTGTTTTTGTAAACCCTACCTATCATATCGGTGCAAAAATTATTCAGGTTAAAATTTTTATTGAATCGGGCGACTGGGAAACAGCTCTTTCTGCACTTGAAGCCTTTGCGGCATATATCCGCAGGAATAAAGAAATAGCAGAATATCAGAAGAAATCGAATTTGAATTTTATTGCCGCTTCTAAATCTCTGGTGCAATTGGTTTCAATGTCGGAATGGAAGGCCGATAATAAACTTATAGCCTTAAAAAATGCTCACAATACAAAAATTGAAAACTTGTCTCCGTTGCCATCGGTCGACTGGTTGAAGGAGGTTTATGATAAATATCTTGGTTGAGCATTAAACTTATATTGACAAATCTAGTCATAAGGAAAATATATTTTTGTAAATTTAACTTTTCAAAAAATGTTAAACTGTTATTAAAATTTAATTCAGGCATATTTTTTGAAAAATTAGATTCGAATGATTTAACACTGAAGCATACCCGCTTTGTTCACTTTAAAACCATTGGGTATATGAAACATCAAAACATCAGAAATCTAGCCTTTTCGGTACTTGCTTTGGCACTTTTTACAGTTTCCTGTAAAGTCAACAGAATTACGCAGGTGCATCACCATCATTATGGTACAGAAGTAGTTGAAAATCCTGCTCCTCGGGTACAACCCGATAATCAAACAATTCCCGATCCGGTTTATTATGATGAACCGGTACCACAAAACACATTGCCGCTAACTAATACAGAGGATTATGTTTCGAATAATATCGATGTAGATGATTATGATTATTATTACAGCTCCCGTATTCGTCGTTTTCATAACCCATATCGCGGTTTTAACTATTACAGTAATGTTTACACCGACTACTACTATTATGACCCCTACTATGCAGGCAGCACAATTTATGTAGTGAACGATTATTGGGGGCCACAAAGAAATTGGTGGCATTGGAATGGCCCATATTCTTATGTTGGCGTAGGTTGGGGTTGGGGTGCCGGTTGGCACAGTGGCTGGGGAGGCTATTGGGGACCTGGTCAATACTACGGTTGGGGCTGCCGTCCGCACTGGCATGGCAATCATTGGGGCTGGGGTGGATGGAGAAATGGCTATTGGAATGGCTATAATAACGGCTATAATAATGGCTATTGGGCAGGTTATTGGGATGGTTATCGCGACGGGCACTGGGATAATTGGTGGAGAAGCTCAGCAAATCCAGGCTCAGGTCCTGACAGAAATGTTTACAATGGTCGACACGACCGTTCAGGTGGACGTTTGGCTTCAAACAATGAAAGTCCTAATGGTTTAACGCCTACAGATATCAGAACAAATGGTTCTAATGTAAATGTCAGACCAACTGCCAATCCTTCTGCCTCTAATAATACAATAGCCAATAATGACCGCAACGTACGTGCAGATCAGGGAAATAATACAACAGGAAGCATTAGAAACAATGGTAATGCTGCAAATAATACCATTCCAAATGGTAGAAATGGCAATAATCCTGCGATAACAGAAAACCCGGTACGCAGCAACAATTCCACGATTCCAAATGGCAGAAATGGCAACAATCCTGCAGTCACAGAAAATCCGGTGCGCAGCAACAATTCCACGATTCCAAATGGCAGAAATGGCAATAATCCTGCAGTCACAGAAAATCCGGTGCGCAGCAACAATTCCACGATTCCAAATGGTAGAAATGGCAATAATCCTGCAGTCACAGAAAATCCGGTGCGCAGCAACAATTCCACGATTCCAAATGGTAGAAATGGCAATAATCCTGCGATAACAGAAAATCCGGTACGCAGCAACAATTCCACGATTCCAAATGGCAGAAATGGTAATAATCCTGCGGTCACAGAAAATCCGGTGCGCAGCAACAATTCCACGATTCCTAATGGTAGAAATGGCAATAATCCGGAAAGAAATGTTTACAACAATCCTAGTCCTAACAATTCTGTAAGGAACGATGATTTGTATCGTCAAAATCCCAATAGGTCTAATACAAATATAAATAGCAATAACGCTGGCTCAGGATTGGACAGAAATCCCAACCGACAGACAGAAACAAGCCGTCAACCGGAAAGACAGATGAATAATTCATCGACTATTAATCGTCAGCAAAATGCTCCTGAAATTAGAAGAACAGAGCCTTCTCAAAGCAGACAGACTGCACCACAAATGAGAAGCGGAAACTCATCTGGTAACGGATTTTCGTCGGGCAATAATAACGGCAGAAGTTCAATGGGCAGCGGATCGGGCTCTATGCGCTCATCAGCTCCATCCACTGGCGGACAGGGATCGAGAGGTAGATAAAATTTAGTGTAATCTATTTGAAATGGGAATACTCGGAAGATCTGAGTGTTTCCGTTTTTTATCTGCAACTGTTTTTTTAATTAGTTTGTCTAAAATATTGACTACGCATAAAAATGGGTTGCAATTCTGCCAAAAAGACAATAAATTTGTACAATCTTAACAATTTAATCCATTTCAGTTTTAAAAAAACAATCCATGAAGTTTATTAAAGTCCTTTCTGTTTTAAGCATTGTTTTTAATGTTTTCACTGTAAATGCACAAACTTTTTCAGATTATAAATGGGAGGGCGATATGCCCAAAGCACCAGCCATTCCCGGAGCGTTTGTAAATGAAGATGCCGTCATTTTTAAATCGGAAACCTTTAGTCAGAGTATTTTTACAGGCAGCTTTCCCGAAATTGATCAGCTTGCAACTTACAAAACCTATGAGCACTTAGTTTTTTTGAAAGAAGATGCGCTGAAGGATTATAAACAGTTGTCAATTCCAAAATTTAGTGGTCGTATTGGCGATTTTGTACAGGTAAAATATGTGGATATTCGCATCCGTAAAAAAGACGGGCGTGTAATTGACTTAAAAATCAGGGATTTGCCACAGGCTCAGCTCAAAGAAGGAGATGAGCTCTACGAAGAGCGTGATGATAATTATATCTATGATATCAAAGATCTGGAAGTTGGCGACGAAATGGAAAGGGTAACAGTGATTGAGTCGAAATTTCCCGATCAGGGAAGAATCGTAAATCTTTATGCTAATTATCCGGTTTTGGATGCCTCTTATATTATTTCAGTTTCGAATACTGTAAAACTCAATGGTCGTGTTTACAATGGTATGCCGCAACCTACAATTGCTGACAGGGGTGAATCGAGAAACTATACCTGGCGTATGCAAAACCTCAAAGCTGTTCCTGAGGCCAATTCGGCAGGAACAATTTTTACCAAAAGTCTTGAATACTTTGTTTATGAACTTAATCTCGACGGGTTCCGCATGGAGGCTGCTGCATTTAAAGTGTCTAATTTCTCTGACCTTATCATGCAATATGTTTCTGACTTTATGGAGCCTCGCATCCGCAATAAAAAGAAATACAAAGATTTTTACACCAATCTTTTTACTAATGGTGCCAAGGAATTTAAAAAGACCGATATAACAACTTTGACAAAGATTGAAAAAGCTTATATTTTTTGCGCTTTTATGGCCAAGGAAATGAAAAACAGCGGCCGTTTGGAAGATTTTGAAAGATCGGAAGGGATTGAATATTTTCTCACAAACAAAAAAGCCGATTACAGCAATTTGATGTCGATTTATCGCGACTTTTTCGAGTCGAATCAGTTTGAATACTATCTGGCAGTTGGCAAAAGTCGATTTAATGGAGATTTTGACGTAGATTATGTTTCTTCCACACAAATCGCATCTTATCTTTTTGTGTTTAAAGATGAAGGCGGAAATACTTTTACAGTTGTTCCAGGCGATGGCCTCAATGAATTACCTTCTTCGCTTTGCGCTACGAAATGTCTTATGAAAAATGTAGCTGATCCAAAATCTAAACTGCAATCAATTGCATTTGGAGATGATGCCCTAAAAAGTCCTGATAATAAGCGTAATCGTCGGGCAGAAATACAAATTTCAGAAAATGGTGATGCAACTATCAAATCAACTTTGACACTTTCTGGTCTTTATGCAACTGAAGGCAAGGGTTTTTGGGTAAATGCGATGAAAGAAGATTCACTCAGTTTCAGATTGCAAAGATCTTTAAAAAACAGATTTAAAGATAAAGATGTTACTGTAAATGCTGTTGCTGTTAAGAAACATGAAATCGTTTCTCCGTTCGATTTTCAAATTGAATACAATGTGACGGTTAAAGGACTTTTTGAAATTAAGGATGGACAAATGAGCATCAAAGGATCCGATTGGTTGGGTCACAGTACTCGTTGGATTAACAATGCAAAAAAACGCAGCCTCGACTATCACAATGCATTCAGTGGTGTCGACATCGAAGAATTTATATTGGTTTTTCCATATGCTGTAACGCTCGAAAATGCGGCTGATTTAGGCAAAAGTACTGATAATGAATTTGCATCCTATAAAATGACAGTTCAGCAAATTAAGGACAATACCATCCGCTTGCAATCGCGTTATGCGGTCAAACAATTACTCGTTCCTGCGGCAAAAGCTACTGTTCAACAGGCAGTTAACGAAAGCCTTGAAAAAGTATCGGACAGCAAATGGAATTTTAAAAAGAAATAAAGTACGCTAATCCGAATGTTCGACGAAATAGTCAAAACGCTTATTTTGGGCAGTTCCAATACTGAGGAGCTGCCCAAATCAATTTTCAATGAGCTTCGGGATTTGGGATATCATATCAACAGTGAAAAAGAAAAAACCGAACAGCTGCTCGAGGCATTGGCTGTTTATGCCCCATTACTTAAAGCTGCTAGTCTTTTACCAAAATTTACAGAAAAAGAATTTCTGAGGAAGCATCCGGCAGAAACACTAGAATCTTGCCCTGAAGAGCTATCTCAACTTTTTATCAAAGTTAAAGCTAAGGAAGAATTCCTTCTCATAGTGGAATTTATCAATCTGTTGTTGGATAATAAATGGCGCATCTCTGAAGAATTATTGCCCGATTTAATGGATTTGGGCATTAAACAGAAAGATTTTAGAAAATCAATCTCGAAGATTGTGGGTGAGAGGGGCAAATGGCTTGTTCCTTTTAATCCAGAGTGGAATTACGTTCTGGAAAATGAATTAACTTTGGATTTTGACTTTATGACAGCCTCGAGAAGGGAGCGAATCATTTATTTTACTGAAATCAGAAAAACACAAGCCAATGAATCAATAGCTTTATTGTCTGAAATCTGGAAAGAGGAGGATGCGCAATCGAAAGTTGAATTTCTAAAATGCTTAGAAATTTCATTGGGGAATCAGGACCTAAAGTTATTGGAATTGGCGGTCAAGGATAGTCGCAAAGAAGTTAGAGCAGCAGCGCTTGGTCTGTTGATGAAAATTCCGGAATCATTTATTGTAATATCTTTTCAAGAAATTTTGAATGAAATTGTAAAAGTCGAAGTACTGGACCAGGGATTAAAAATCATAACAGATGTTAAAACATTAGATGAAAAACTTCATAAAATTGGCATCGCCGACAATATGGAAATCGGAAATGAGGTGAAAGAGGCAAAATCATTGGCTCAGCTTGTTTCCTTTGTTCCCATAAATTACTGGGTAGAAATTCGTAAAATTGATTTTAAAACATTTTTGGAGGCCTCCTTTCAACATCAGTTCAGGAATTCCTTGTTTTGGGGGTTGGCAAAATCATTACAAACTTTTCCTAATTTGGAAATGATGACTGAATTGCAGCGATTTTTATTCAAAAAGCCCGAGCATTTAAACTTTTCACTAGATCTGAAAATATTTGCAGCAGGACCTTACGAAGAGTTATTCAATAAGATAAGCATAGCATATCTCAATCGAGAAAAGGATTTGAAACAACATATGCTGCAGGCTTTACTATTGAAAGTAAGACCTTGGTCTGATGAACTTTCAACCAAAATTTGCAGTAATTTGTTAGCGCTTGCAGAACAAAATGTACTTTTTGATAAATATTGGGTCGAACTGCTGTATTTTGCATCTTATAATATGAATCCTGCCTTGGCAAAACCATTCCATGCACATTGGAAAGAAAGTAGCCCATCGGCCTGGGACAGGCAGCTGAAGCTGTTTTTTGAAGTGCTTGAGCTAAGAAATGAGCTTAGGAATTTTAGACAAAACCAATAAATCTAATGCCAAATACTGAAAATATAAATGTCTTAAGACCTCATGCCGAGCAAATTTATGCCGAAGAGTTGGAGAAACTTGCATCAGCAGATACAAGACCCCGGCCATCTTCATGGAAACTTTCACCTTGGGCAGTGGTAGATTATCTCATGGGTACAACCCTGGATGACGGTTTTGTAATTGAGCCCAAATACTTTGGCAACAGAAGATTAATTGAAATAGCCGTAGCAACCTTGGCTACCGACAGAGCATTGCTTTTACTGGGAGTGCCCGGCACGGCAAAATCCTGGGTCAGTGAGCATATTGCTGCTGCCATCAGCGGAACCTCTAAACTAATGGTTCAGGGCACTGCCGGCATAGGAGAGGAGGCCATCCGATATGGCTGGAATTATGCTGAACTCCTTTCAAAAGGTCCTTCGAAAGATGCACTCGTGGCCTCACCCATCATCAGAGCCATGGAAAGCGGTGCTATTGCCAGGGTAGAGGAGCTTACCCGTATACCCGCAGATGTTCAAGATACGCTTATTACCATTTTGTCAGAAAAAGTACTGCCAATTCCCGAACTCAACAGCGAAATTCAGGCTCAAAAAGGTTTCAACATCATAGCCAGCGCAAATGACCGCGATAAAGGTGTCAATGAACTTTCCTCTGCTTTAAAAAGACGATTCAATACGGTAATTTTACCCTTGCCCGCTACAATGGAGGAAGAAGTAAATATTGTAAAACTCAGGGTAGAAAAATTGGGTAAAATGTTGGAAATTCCTGCAGAAATGGCGCCTATCAAAGAAATTGAAAGACTGGTTGCTATTTTCCGTGAATTGCGCAGCGGTAAAAGCATTGATGGCAGAACAAAATTAAAGTCTCCAAGTTCAACGCTTAGTACAGCCGAGGCCATATCTGTTATCAATAGCGGACAGGCACTTGCTGCACATTTCGGCGATGGATATATCAAGGCCTACGATTTAGCTTCCGGAGTATTAGGGGCGGTCATTAAAGACCCGATTCAGGATACTGAAATTTGGAACGAATATTTGGAAACCATCATTAAAGAACGCAAAGATTGGTCAGATTTGTATCGGGCTTTCAAGGATTTGCAATAAAAATATCAAGGTATTTATGAAACTATCATTTCTTTTCGTTTTTATTTTTTGCTTGTCCTTTACGCTCAAAGCTCAGGAGATATGGACCGTGTATAATGAACAAAATTCTGTACTTCCAAATAATACGGTAAGAGTTCTGGCTGTTGATCAATTAAACAGAAAATGGATTGGCACCGATTATGGGCTCGCTATGTTCAATGATACTGTATGGACTGTCTATAATATTCAAAATTCTCCGCTGACAGACAATACCATAAGATCATTGCACATTGCAGCCGATAACTCCGTTTGGGTGGGCACTATGTCGGGCGGTTTGTACCATTTCTATGGCAACAACTGGACAAATTACAACAAGAATAATAGCGGAATTCCCGATAATTATGTACGTTCAATCACAACAGACAGTCAGGGTCGTAAATGGGTTGGCACTGTTGAAGGTCTGGCGCTTTACGATGACACAAACTGGCGTGTATGGACTACATTCAATTCAGATTTGTTTTCCAATAATATATCAACACTGGTCTACGATGGAGCAGATAGGGTGACAGCCGGCTCGGTAAACGGCGGAATTGCTGTTATGATAGACACTGTAATGACTGTTTACTGCAGGAATAACAGCAGCGGAATTCCGGATAATTCAGTCTTACAGATTGCTATCGACAGCAGCGGACATTATTGGTTTGCATCGCCAGCAGCCGGAGTTTTTGTCGATTGGGGAAATTTGAACTGGCAGATTTATAATCAGGCAAATTCCGGAATGCCAGTCAGTGCTTCAACCTGTATTTTTATTGATGAAAATGATGTTCAATTCATTGGTACAGAGCAAAATGGATTTGTCAAAAGAAGCATGCCCGACAATTGGGAATACTATACTGTTGCTAATTCAGGCCTGGCCGATAACGGCATTCATGCTTTGATAAAAGATAAAAATGGGCTCTTGTGGATAGGAACGTATCAATCGGGATTACAAAGCCTGAAAATGGCTCCAACTGGAACTGTTCCAACTTTTGAAACATTTGGTTTGCATCCAAATCCTGTTTCTGATTTACTTTTTATTGATTCAAAAGAATTTATCAAATCGGTAAAAGTATTCAATATTAATGGCAGCATCTGTTTAATTGAATTATTTGAAAATATGTTGGATGTATCCAAACTACCGAACGGAACCTATATCATTGAATTAGCAACCGAAAACGCTTATAAAAGGGCAGTTTTTGTAAAAATATAAAGCATGACAAATAAAGAAATAGCAAATACCTTTGCTCAGCTGGCTGAATTGATGGAATTTTACGAGGAGGAGTCTTATAAAATTCGTAGTTACAGCAATGCCTACCGAGTTTTAAGAGCTGTTGATCAACCTTTGTCCGGAATGAGTTTGAATGAACTCAAAGCAATAAACGGTGTTGGTGATGCGATTGCCAATAAAATTCTTGAATTGGTACAAAATGGCAGAATGCGCCTGCTGGATTCCTATTTGGATAAAACGCCGTCCGGAATAGTTGCCTTACTTGGTATTAAAGGGATGGGAGTGAAAAAAGTACAACAACTTTGGAAAGATTTGGGTATTGAATCTCCGGGCGAACTCCTTTATGCCTGCAATGAAAACCGATTGAGTGAATTAAAAGGATTTGGTCTGAAGACTCAACAAAATCTTAAAGAACAGATCGAATATTATTTTCAGTCCCTGGAAAAATACCGCTGGGCATCGGTTGAAAAAGAAGCAGATGATTTACTCGATGACCTTTCCGGTATATTTGAAAAAGTGAGCTTGAGCGGAGCTTTTAAACAGCTTAATCCGGTTTTGGAAGCAATAGATTTTGTGGCTGAAACTGATGATTTTACAAAACTTTCAGAAGCAGCCATTTTGAATGAGGCAGTTGATAAAGGCTCAAGCTTTGAAGGTAGATGCAAAAACTCAGGCGTAAGAATAAAGATTCATAAGGCCGAAAAAGGTTTTTTTGGAGAAAAACTATTGCAAAGCAGTTCATCCGAACAACTTTTTAATATTATCAAAGGCATGGTTTCTGATTTTAAAAATCTCGATGAGAAAACAATCTTTGAAAAAGCCGGACTTCCTTATATTCCATACGAACTAAGGGATATGGAGGGAATTGAAAAATTGGCTGTCATTCCCGACCTGATAAAACTTTCAGACATTAAAGGTGTGGTGCATGCGCATAGCGACTACAGCGACGGGCAGACAACACTCAAAGTTTTGGCAGATTATGTGCGCAGCTGCGGATTCAGTTACCTTGGCATTACAGATCACTCACAGTCTGCCTTTTATGCCAATGGTCTAAAAACTGATCGAGTCTTAAAACAATGGGAAGAGATTGATGTTCTGAACAAAGTATTTGACGATTTTATCATTTTGAAGGGCATAGAGTCGGATATTAAAAATGATGGTGAACTCGATTATGAAGATGAAATCCTGAAGGGTTTTGATTTTATCATCGCCTCGATTCACAGCAACCTTAAAATGCCTGAAGAAAAAGCAACTTCCAGATTGATAAAAGCAATTGAAAATCCATATACCTCCATGCTTGGACATCCAACCGGCAGGTTATTACTTGCCCGACAAGGATATCCCATCGATCATAAAAAAGTCATCGATGCCTGTGCAGCAAATAAGGTTGCTATTGAGATCAATGCAAATCCATTACGCTTAGACCTGGATTATAATTTTTTGCCCTACGCAATTGAAAAAGGAGTGAAAATATCCATCAATCCCGATGCGCATAGTAAGGAAGGTGTGCATGATTTACGTTATGGCGTTCAGGTGGCAAGAAAAGGACTTTTGACTGCCAAAAATTGTATTAACAGCTTTGATGCAGCTGAGTTTTTAGAAGCACTAAAAAAATAGTTCTAATGGAAACTTTGCTTTTTCCACTTTACTATAAAAAAATTGGGAATGCTGTTTGTGGAACACTTATCGGTACGGGTATGCAAGCCATTGAAAATGATTTAAACACATTAAAATATCATTTTCAGGAAAAACTTAAACGCAATTATAAAAAATTGCATGAATATCCTCAACCCCTTCTTGAGTCGGCAAGTCTAAAGCTTGTACATATTGAATACAGGCCTCTTCAAAAAATACAGGGTTCATTTCTTCCAATAGGAGAAAGTATCAATATACCAATTAATGTTGTTTTGGGTCAGAAATACAAGGCAATGGCTTATCAGGCTTTTTTACCAGAATTTAATATCAGTTTCAGTTATTTCGACAAACGACAGTTTCATAGCCTTTTGAATGCATTTGTACTGAATTCACTTACAGAGATGCATTTGAGAGCAATACACAGTTTACTTTTCGAACAGGAAAACGGCTTGGAAACAATTGAACTAAAAGTTAGAGAAAATATTAAATCACAGCATTTTACTTTTACTACTGAAAGCCTAAAAAGGGAATCAGTTTTGGATAATTTTGCGTTGAATTTTCCCCAGAAAAAAAAGTCAATCCATCAGTTAAAACTACCTGAAACTGCCTGGGGACTTGAAGATAAAATGCTTGAAACAATCGATAAAATAACCAGGAAACGCAGTGTTTTAATTGTTGGAAAAAGTGGCAGCGGAAAAACTACGCTCCTTAGCGAAAGTATAAAAAAAATTCAAAAAAATAATACGAATAAAATGCGGTTTTGGCAGATGCAAATTCAACGCATCACCGCAAAATCGAAATATTTAGGTGAATGGCAGAAAACTGTCGAGGACTTGATAGAAGAACTAAAACTGGATAATGCTGTACTTTGGCTCAGCGATTTTTTTCGACTCATCGAAATAGGTGGAGAAGGCTCAGAAGACAGTATAGCTGCTTTTATCAGACCATATATTGCCAATGCTGGCCTATACATTATAGGTGAACTTAGTCCTGAGCAATATGAGGCAGCAAAACGTATAGTTCCGACTTTTATGGAGTTATTTTCAGTAGTTGAACTTGATGATGCAAACAACAGCGAAACACTGCAAATGTTAGATCGATTGGCTGCCTATGCCTTTGAACATTATAAAATAAAAATTGAGCCGTCGGCATTGAGTTTAAGTTATAGTTTACTAAGCCGTTTTATGCCATATGAAAGTTTTCCGGGTAAAGCTTTTAAATTTTTGGGGCAATGTTTATCAGATCAAAAAAAATCTAATGGTTTTTTGGTAGACAAAGAACAGGTTATTAAGCAATTTAGTGCCATGAGCGGATTGCCGGAATTGTTTTTGAATGACCAACTTTTGCTGGATATTGAAGCCACAAATGAATTTTTTAAATCCAAAATCATTGGGCAGCAGGAGGCAATTGATGTACTTGTTTCAACCATAAAAATTTTCAAGGTTGGGTTGAATAATCCAAATAAACCCATTGCCACACTTTTATTTAGCGGACCGAGCGGTGTTGGAAAAACTTCAGCAGCAAAGGCAATGGCTGACTATTTTTTTGGATTCGGTGCAAAGAAATCTCCACTCGTCAGGCTTGACATGAGCGAATTTCAATCACCTACCGATGTTTACCGATTGCTAGGTTCAGGAAATAATTCATCAGGACTACTCACTGAGTTAAGAGAAAGACCTTTTTCTGTAGTCTTATTCGACGAAATTGAAAAAGCGAATAGCGCTATATTCGATTTACTCCTTAATGTGCTCGATGAAGGAAGGATGCTAGATTCTTATGGAAGAATAACCGATTTTAGAAATTGTATCATCATCATGACAAGTAATTTGGGAATAAAAACTACTAAAATCAGTTTGATCGGTCAAGACCTAAAGGCTGAATTTGAGCGCGGTCTGAAATCTTTTTTCAGGCCAGAATTTTTAAACAGAATAGATGCTTTTGTTCAATTTAAAGCTCTTGAGAAGAAAGATATACTTGAAATTATTAAAAAAGAACTGAATGAAATTGGTAAAAGAGAAGGCTTTTCCAAAAAAGGGATATACTTGAAATACAGCAATGCCTTATTAGAATTTTTTGGAGCATATGGCTATGACGAAAGATATGGCGCCAGACCCATGCAAAGGTTAATTGAGCAAAAATTAATCGCGGCTGTTTCTGATTGGTTACAGACAAATAATAGTTTCAAAAATGGTACATTGTTACTTGATCTTTTTGTTGATCAAATTGAGATAAGCATAGAATAAACCCATTTATTACATTAGAAAATCTATTACATCGCGATCTAGTTTTTAACCTAAATACGAAGTTCTGTCGCAATAATTAGGATAATTTGATTCAAATTCATAAAAACAAAGATTTTTAAGTAAATTTGTAGACAAATAATTATGTATGTGGATAATCTTTTTATTGTTGCTCCTGATCATTGTATATTTCTTCTCAAGTTGGGTAAAAAATATCAGATCTAAAGATTTTGCTGCCAATGAAGTTAAATTCGTACAAAAAAAATTCAGCGCGCACAAAGAAAATCTCTTGAATGAAATGCCAAAAAGTTCGGAAGATACATCAGATAACGGAAAAAGCAGGTAGTAATAAATTTAAATATAACCAAAACTAAAACAATTGTTTATGAAAGATGACAATAAAAACAACTGGCCTGGCGGACCTGAAGAGCCAGGCGAAGCTGGTGCTGATCCAATTCTTTTTACACAAAGGGATATTAATATTATAGATTCAAAAGAGCTTAACAGCACAGATGAATTTATGGTAAAAGGTTATACAAGTTCTAATATTAGCGGATTTTTTACCGCTGCAGAAAATAAAGTCAGTTACGACAATAATGACAATTACATTGGTGAGGTTTGGGATGGATGGCGACATGGTGTTGGTTTATATCACTACAGTGTTGAAAAAAATACTTATTTCGGAGAATGGGTCTTGGGAACAAGACATGGGCTTGGCTCATTTACATGGAGCGATGGCGAAAAATATGAAGGCGAATGGGTTTATGGTAAAATGCACGGAGAAGGAAAATATTATTTTTCCAACGGTGATTATTTTGATGGTGATTGGGTAAATGATTTGAAACAAGGAATGGGAGAATACAATTACAAAAGTAGTGGCAGTCGTTACAATGGCCAATGGAATGTTGACAAGCGCAATGGAGAAGGTAGCTTTTGGTGGTCGAATGGAGATCATTACAGCGGAAATTGGGCAGACAGTAAAATGTGCGGTCATGGGCTTTACACCTTTGCCGGTGGTGAGACTTATGACGGTGACTGGATGAATGATATGCGAAATGGTTTTGGTATTTATAATTATGACAATGGTGATCGTTTTGAAGGCAACTGGCTAGATAATGTAAGAACCGGATACGGTAAATATTTTTATGAAAATGGCGACAGATACGAGGGAGATTTCCTAAGTAATGAATTTCACGGTTACGGAAAATTTATTTACGCCGATGGAAAAACAGATGAAGGCATTTGGGACAATGGTGAACTGGTGAAACCGGTTTAAATACAATATTTTATAAAAATGAATTTACTGATACAGATTGGTTTTATGAACATTACAATTTGGGACCTGCTCGATGTCCTGATTGTTGGTTATTTATTGTATCAGATTTACAAGTTATTAAGAGGAAGTTTAGGTTTCAACATTTTTTTGGGTCTGGTGTTGATTTATATACTATGGTGGGTTGTGAGCGCACTTGGTATGCCGCTGCTGTCTACCATTCTCGGACAGTTTATCAGTGTTGGTATGATTGCCTTACTCATTTTATTTCAACCGGAGGTCAGGCGTTTTTTAATATTTGTTGGACAGGGCTCATTGCATACCAATTTTCTGGAGCGTATATTTGGTCGCGATTTACATACAGCAGGACATCAAAAGGAAAAAATGGTCAAAGAAATAGTGAAGGCAACAGAAAAAATGTCGCAGGAAAAAACAGGTGCACTGATATTGGTTTCTTCAGGGTCTGCCCTTGAAGGACTCTATAGTTCGGGTGTGATGTTGAATGCCGAAATTACAGCTCAATTGTTATTGAGTATTTTCAGTAAAACCAGTCCTCTGCACGATGGGGCTACTATAATTTCTGACAAAACTGTAACAGCAGCAAGTTGTGTGCTGCCTGTGTCGGATCGTCCAGGAATTCCACAGCATCTAGGGTTGAGACATAGGGCAGCAATTGGGGTAACTGAAACTTCGAACGCTGTCGCCTTTATTGTTTCAGAAGAAAGCGGACATATTTCATTTGCCCGAAGAGGTGAAATAACGCAGGACATAACAATTGAGCAAATGTCTAAATTACTAAAAAAAGCATTGTGATCATTGAAATATAATAAGAAATGAATTTATTTAAACTCAGTTGGAAAAACCTGGTTTCAAAACCACTCAATTTAGGGCTCAGTCTGCTGCTTGTAGCTTTGGGTGTTGGCCTTACCTCAATTTTACTACTTATCAATAAGCAGTTTCAAGATAGGCTATATAACAATATCGATGGTATAAATATGGTGGTTGGCGCAAAAGGTAGTCCTTTACAAATGATCCTTTCCAGTGTATACCATATCGACGTACCTACCGGTAATATTCCAATAAAAAAAACAAAGTGGATTAAAAAAAGTAAATTTGTTTCAAAGGCAATTCCGCTTGCTTTGGGCGATAGTTACAAAGGATACAGAATTGTAGGAACCGATCATCAATTGCCCGAACATTACAAAGCAAGAATGGACAAAGGCAAACTTTGGGAAAAAGATATGCAAGCCTGTGTTGGGTCAAAAGTCGCACAAAAGTTAAATCTAAAAATCGGCAGCACTTTTCATGGTGCTCATGGTTTAATCAATGATGGGATGCATGTGCACGAAACCCACTCCTATAAAGTTGTTGGCATCTTTGACAAATCAAATACAGTAATTGATCAGCTTATTTTGACTAATGTTTCTTCTGTTTGGCGTGTTCACGAGGATCACGACCATGAAGATGAATTTGTTGAAACTGAAAACAATGACAGCAGCAACCATGCAGGACATAACCATGCAGGACATAACCATGAAGGACACAATCATGATGGGCATAACCATGAAGGACACAATCATGAAGGACATAATCATGAAGGACACAATCATGAAGGACATAACCATGATGGGCATAACCACGAAGGTCACAATCATGAAGGACACAATCACGAACCTGAAAAAGAACTTGCACCGGTTTCGGAAGAAGGAAAAGAAATCACTGCAATGTTGATAACTTTTGCGAAAGACAAGCAAGGCAATACTTCTACAATGGCAAATGTTCAGCTGCCAAAAATAATTGATGAAACTGAGGGACTTGAGGAACTTGGCTATGCCATTCCGGCTTTACAGTTAAAGAGGCTATTGGATAATATGGGTTTGGGTGCTGGATTTCTTTACGTACTGGCACTTATAATTATCGGAATTTCTGCATTCAGTATGTTTATATCACTCTACAGTTCAATGAAAGAACGCAAATACGAAGTTGCTTTGATGAGAACTATGGGGGCAAGTCGATTACAGTTATTTTTTATGGTATCGCTCGAAGGGATTTTAATTGGTCTTTTTGGTTATATCATAGGAATCTGCATAAGTCATGGTGGCATGGCTGTATTGGCAGATTATCTTGAAGAGACTTATCAGTACAGTTTTTCGGCATCTATGTTTCTTGTAGAGGAATTTTATTTACTGATTGGTTCTGTAACCATTGGATTTATAGCCGCATTGATTCCGGCTTTGCAGGCTTACCGTACCAATATCTCTTCAACGTTAGGGCAGGGTTAATTAGCGCTCAATTTAAAATGCTTTAGTAATTTTAATTTTAATCTTTCGAACTGATGGAAAAAACATACTTGTTCTTGATAATTTTTTCAAGCTTTTTAAATTTGCTTTCTGCTCAAAATTTAACTCGGCTTGAGATTCCAGTACAGCGTTCCAATGGAAGTCAGTTAATGAATCCATGGGCGGGGGGATTAAACAACCCTCAATTTTCGGAAGTTGACCTGGATGGTGATTTGGTTAAAGATCTCCTGGTTTTTGACCGTTCATCCAGTACCTATCTTCCTTTTATAAACTCAGGAATTCCATTCAGTCCCAACTATACTTTTGCTCCTGAATTTATCCAATATTTTCCTCAGGCGGAGAAATTTGTGCTTTTACGAGATTTTAATTGCGACGGTATAGAAGACCTTTTTTGCTATTTCAGGAATGATGCAAGCGGCGAGACCGGTATCTCTGTTTACAAAGGTAAAAGAGATGTGAACGGAAAAATTGGCTTTGACTTATTTAAAGAATTGTTGCGCTATACCGAAGTTGGACAGAGTTTTCAATATAATCTATACACAAGTAACATTGACCTGCCCGATATTAATGACATTGACGGTGATGGAGATTTAGACATCTTGAATTTTCATATCGGTGGAGGTTATGTCGAGCTTTTTAACAATCTGTCTGTTGAAAATGGATGGGGCTGCGATAGCCTCAAGTTTGAATTGGCCGATAACTGTTGGGGACGTTTTTATGAGAGCGGTATCGGTACATCCCTCGACCTCAGTCCGGCATTTGACAGTTGCGCCAACTGGACAGGATGGACACCTTTACGTAATAACTCGGGACCAAGACATGCTGGTTCCACACTATTAAGCCTCGACATGAATGCCGATGGTCTAAAAGAGTTGGTTTTGGGCGATATCGCTTTCGACAATCTTGTATTGGCCTATAACAGCGGAAACAGAGATACCGCACTGGTGCTTTCACAAACTACTGTTTTTCCCTCGGTCAATCCTGTTTCGATTACTGCATTTCCCGCAGCATTTTATCTCGATGTAAACAATGATAATATAAAAGATTTAATTGCTGCGCCGAATGCCGATGATATCTCTGTGAATGACCGGATTGCCTGGCATTACACAAATACGCAGGCCGATGATAACCCTGTTTTTGTATTAGACCAACAGGATTTTTTGGTATCGGACATGATCGAATTGGGAGGTACAGCAGCACCAGCCTTTGTCGATTTTAACGGAGATGGACTTCTGGATATTGTTGTTGGCAATTATGGTATTTTTGTAAATGCATCCACTTATCGTACCCGACTTACGGCGTATGAGAATATAGGTACTGCGAGTGCTCCTTCATTCAAATTAGTAAACTCAGACTTTGCTGCTTTGCAGCAATACAACTTAAGAAGATTAGTGCCAAGCTTTGGAGATTTGGACAATGACGGAGATTTTGATATCATTATTGGTCTTGAAGATGGAACCCTGTTGCGTGTCATCAATACAGGAACTGCAACCTCACCTGTTTTTGCCACACCGATTGCTAATTTTTCAGGTATTGATGTTGGACAACATGCAGTTCCTCAGCTTATTGACATAGATAGGGATGGGGATCTTGATTTAATTATTGGCGAAAGAAATGGAAATAGCAATTATGCTGTAAATACTGGTAATTCAGCCTCAGCTCAGTTTTCAGCTGCGCTCAACAGTCAAACCTTCGGCTTTATTGACACCAGAATAACCAGCCAATCTTTCGACGGTAACGCTGCACCCCATATCTACGATCAAAACGGTAACTTTTTACTTTTTATGGGCAACGAATCGGGAGAAGTATGGCTGTATAATAACATCAATAATAACCTATCTGGTACTTTCACCAGAGTTAGCAATGATTTTGACGCCATTGAAGTAGGCAGGCAGTCTATTCTTTCAGTGGCAGATATCAATGCAGATGGAAACCTGGATGTATTGGTAGGCAACAAAAGGGGAGGACTTTCAATTTTTTCAAGCAGCACTGCTATTGCAGTTGATTTAATTGAAAATTCCAATTTTGAATTTGAAATATTTCCAGTTCCAGCAAAGGACATGATTTCAGTACGTTTTAATCAAAGAAATCAAACTGATATCAATTTGATAATAACTGATGTCTTGGGCAGAGTTGTTAAAAAATTAAACTTTAGTTCAAACCTTGAAATTTTCGAGATCGACATCCATGATTTATCATCTGGAATGTATTTTGTATCTATCGGGAATGATCGTAAGCTTAATTCCAAAACATTGCTCATCAATAAATAAAACAGCATATGAAATTTTTTGCTACAGTTTTACTTACGATGTTTTCAATTTTATTTACTGCTGCACAACAACTGGTAAATAAAAACATCCCTTTCCTGAATGGCACGGATACCCTGAAATACGCATTGGCAGGAGGTTTGAATCTACCACAGTTTTCAGAAATCGATTTAAATAATGATGGCATACAAGATCTGTTGGTTTATGACCGAGCTGCCAATGTTGCCATAACATTTTTAAATGATGGAATAACTGGACAAAACAGTTATCGCTATGCTCCCGAGTTCGAAAGCCGTTTTCCGCGCAATGTGAGAAATTTTATGCTGGCGCGTGATTTCGATTGTGATGGAATCAAAGACCTTTTTCATTTCAATCAGCCACCCTTTACTGCCGGTGGTGTAGCTGTTCTGAAAGGTTCATACGATGCTGAAAACAAAATACAATTTACAGAAGTATCACCAATTTTGAAGTACAGTTCAGTTTTTGGATTAAACGATATTTTTATTTTTAATCCGGATTTGCCTGGAATTGAGGACATCGATGGCGATGGAGATATGGACATAGCAGCCTTTTCACTCGATTTTACTTTCAACAGAAATATTTGGTTTTACAGGAATTTGTCAGCAGAAAATGGATTTGGCTGCGATTCACTTATTTACACATTGGAACATCAGTGCTTTGGCATGGCAAGCGAGACAGCTTTCAACAACAATACTTATTATTTAAGTCCTGACATCGACAGTTGTGCCGATAATCCTTATTGGAGGCCAGCAGCAACACCCCGACACACCGGTTCCTCTGTTACTTTGGTCGATTGGAACAATGACGCTGCAATGGATTTAGTTGTAGGCGATGTTAGCATCAATAAGCTCAATATGCTGACATCCAATATAGTAAATGATACAATTATTTTTGTTAGTCAGGATACCGCTTATCCATCCTATAATCAGCGGGTGAATCTATTTAGTTTCCCCTCGGCATATTTTCTAGATTTGAACAATGACGGACGCAAAGATATGATTGCCGCTCCCACCGAAATGACTTTGGGTGAAGCGGTTACAGATACAGTTGCCTGGTATTACGAAAATATTGACAATGATAGCATTCTGCTGAATTTGATTAAAAAAGATTTTTTGGTAGGAGAGATGATCGACCTTGGCCGCTCGTCAAATGCCGCCATAGCAGATATAAATGGAGATGGCTTATTGGATATACTTTGCGGACATTTTGCTTACACGCGCAGTTTTCAGTCTTATCGAACTGCTTTGGCTTATTATCAAAATACCGGTACGCCTGTAGATCCAGCATTTACACTAATTGATTCAGATTATGGTGGATTTTCAAGCCTAAATGAGCGTGGTCTTTCTCCAAATTTTGGTGATATCGATGGCGATGCAGATTTAGATCTAATAATAGGTAGCGCAGATGGCTCTTTGAAACTGATTACAAATACTGCAGGTGCCGGAAATCCAATGACCTGGGGCCCTGTTCAGTTGAATTACAAAGGAATAAACGTTGGCGATTTCAGTACACCTCAATTTGTCGATATCGACCGTGATAATGATTTAGATTTGATGGTGGGAAACTATATCGGACAACTTTCATTTTTTGAAAATACTGGTTCAGCAGTTGGTGCATCATTTTCAGCTACGCCTACTAACAATACTTTCGGTTTCGACCTGAATTCCTTCGGAAGCGGCTATGCTGCACCATTTTTCTATGATAATAATGGAGCCTACGAACTTTTTCTTGGGCACGAATTGGGTGGAATAATTCAGCTTGGAAATATCGATGGCAATATTACCGGAATTTACGACACACTCAGTCTTCAATTCGAAAATATTTTTAACGGTAAATTCAGTACCATTGCAATTGCCGATTTCGATGGTGATGACACCCTTGATTATTTATTGGGAAATGTAAGAGGCGGTTTCAGTTTATATACCTACGAATCTCAGGATACAATCATTTCAAATAATTCAAGAAACGAGATTTTAACTAATACAATTACTGTTTTTCCAAACCCAGGTACAGGTGTCTATCATTTAAAATTTGCCAATAAACCAACTGAATTGAATGTTAAAGTATTCGACAGACTGGGCCGAAATATATTGAACTTCAGCGATGATAATCCTGAAACTATCTTCCATTTTGATATATCTAAACTCAATCCGGATCTTTATATCATCGAGGTGCTAACAGAAAAGGAAAAATTCTACGCAAAAATCATT
>JBIPOO010000407.1:0-2915 GCA_044379045.1 Saprospira sp. | reverse complement strand
AACTGCACATGGCAGTGAAACTGAATTAACAGATCGACTCGAAAACCTGCTGAAAGCCTCTTTCAGTTTGAGAATGGTTGCCGATGTGCCGGTGGGTATGTTTCTAAGTGGCGGGATAGATTCCTCAACTGTTGCGGCAATTTTACAATCAGAATCCGAAAGGAAAATTAAAACTTTTACCATCGGTTTCGAACATAAGGAGTACAACGAGGCGCAACATGCCAAAACAATAGCAGCGCATCTGGGAACAGAACATCATGAACTTTATTGCAGCGAAAAAGATTTTGAGGAGGTACTCGATTTACTGCCTGATATTTACGATGAACCCTTTGGCGACAGTTCCGGAATTCCAACATACATTGTCTCTCGAATGGCAAAAAATGAAGTTAAAGTAAGCCTTTCGGCTGATGGGGGAGATGAACTGTTTGGAGGCTATACCAAGTACGAGGCGGTTAAAAATTACTATCCGAAAATTAAAAAATTGCCTTATCCACTCCGAAAATTGATGGCAGGTATTTCTGGAGCAGTAAATCCGCTTTGGCTTGAAAAAAATGCGCCACATCTGCCCATTCTCAAAAATTATAAAAATATTGCCAATAAATTCCCCAAATTAAGAAATGCACTGAAGGCCAAAGATCTCGATGATTTTTTCAACCGTTCATCTACCTATATTTCCAAAGAAGAACAGCTGCGCTTGTTTCCGCATTACACAGAAAGGTTTGAAACAGATATCAAAGTTCAAACCGAAAGGCTTATCTCTTACCTCGGAATGATTGATATTAAAACCTATCTCGAAGGCGATATCATGACAAAGGTCGACCGCGCAACTATGCAACTGGCCCTCGAGGGCAGAGAGCCCATGCTCGACCATAAGCTGGTGGAGTTTGCGCTCAGTCTGCCCGATGATATGAAAATCAGAGGCAATTCAACAAAATACCTGCTTCGACAGGTGTTGTACCGCTATGTACCAAAAGAACTCATCGAAAGGCCAAAGCAGGGATTTTCAATCCCGATACAACAATGGCTATTGGGCAAATTAAGACCAGAACTGGAAAAACTGGCTGCCGATAAAATTTTTGCCGAACGATTTGGTCTAAATCAGCGCGAGCTTCAAAAAATTGTCAAGGCTTTTCTTTCACAGAAAAAATTTATCAACCCTCATTTTATCTGGTTTATTTTTGTTTTGTACAGGTGGAACCTGCGTTGGACCTAAGTTAATATTTCCCCAACAAATATTTTTTTATTTCTGATAAGCGATGCTAACTGATTTATTTCTGAGAGGCCAATTTTGCCAATCCTATAATAGAATCCGTTTTTTTTGAAATCTTCATAGGTGTCTTCAAAATTAAAAATTTCCAGATCGGATGCTTTGCTGCTGCTGACATATACATTTAATTTGATATCATCTGAATACTGAATATTTTGTTCCTGTCTGAGTTTTTTATTTTCGTAGGAATATGAAAACGAAAGCGCCGAAATGTCAGATAAAACTGCGGCTCCGGTCGGCAAACTGCCTGCACCCCTGCCCACAAAAAACTGCTCACCTGAAAATTGCCCCTCGACAATTACCCCATTGAATTCATTATCGACTTTAGCAAGTTGCTGATCTTTGGGAATAAACTTGGGAATAACATAAGCACTGAGGCGGTTTTCTGACAATCGCTGAATGGTAGGTACCAGTTTTATCCTGTAATTATTCTTTACCGCAAAATCGAGATCTCCTTTCTTGAGTGTCGTGATGCCAAGTCTTGTAATTTTATGCGGATCGAGTATGATGCCGAAGCCATGCAGCGCCAAAATAACAGTTTTATAAAGCGGATCGAAAGCTTCGACATCACTTTCGGGATTCGATTCTGCAAAACCCAGCTCCTGAGCCTTTTTCAAAGCCTCTGCAAATTCAAGATTTTCAGAGCTGAGCTTGGTTAGTATATAATTGGTTGTTCCATTAAAAATACCCGATATTTTGCTCAATTCCTCATTGTCAAAATATTCCTCCAGGGTTCTGATAATTGGAATACTGCCACATGCTGCGGCTTCGTAGAGTAGACTGACCGAATTTTCTTTTGCCAGGCCAAGCAAGGTTTCGAGATGTAATGCCAACATTTTTTTATTGGCAGTCACCACATTTTTTCCATTTTTGAGCGCAGAACTGACAATTTTATAAGCTTCTTCAGCATCGTCAATCAGTTCTACAACCACATTGATATCACTGTTTTCGAGAATATCATTTTTGTCATAGGAGAAAAACTCCTGTGCTAAAGGGCGTTGTTTTTCACGGTTTTTAACTACAATTCTTTCAATTCTTGTTTTGAATCCAGTACTATGCTGCAAAGTATGATAAAGACCCTGCCCCACACAGCCGAAGCCGAATAATCCAATTTTTAATGTTTTCATTTTCTTTATTAATCTGAATTTAAAAAAGCTCTGATAATTTTATTGATTTTGATGGTTTCTGTCAAAAATCCATCATGACCGTATGCCGAGTCGATAACACTGAGCAGCGCATCGGGCAAATACTTTGCAAGGAAATGCAGCTCCGAAACCGGAAATAGGATATCGGAAGAAATGCCAATGACCAGCGTTTTTACAGCTATCTTTTGCAAAACCTGCTCCAATTCACCTCTGCCCCTGCCCAGATTGTGACTATCCATTGCCCGGCTAAGAATGAGGTATGATTGTGCATCGAAGCGCTTTTTCAGTTTTTCGGCCTGATAACGCTGGTATGCTGCTGCGCCATAGTCGCTTGTTTTTTCATAATCCTCCACTTTTTCGGTACGGCTGTACATTTCATAATTTCGATAACTCAGCATGGCTATGGCCCGAGCAGCGCTGATTCCATCTTCGGGCGAAGCCTCTATACAAAGCCGCTGTGCTTCATTGAATGCAATTCCCCAAGCCGAATGGCGGGCATTGGT
>JBIPOO010000406.1:0-2919 GCA_044379045.1 Saprospira sp. | reverse complement strand
AGTTCATTGAGCTGAAAAAGCATAAAATCATTTTCCTTATTGGCATTTACGCTTCTATTTTTCAGCCGTTCCAGTTTTTTTCGGTCAGTTTCCCAGGCAGTAAAAGCTTCATGATATTGATCGGATAAGGATTTATTATCAGCGAGGGCATCTACCACTTTGAGCTGAAAATCAGGATCCTGAATGTTCAGTGTATCGAATTGCTGATGCAGATCGACCAGTTTTTCTGTCAGATCGCGCAGCGTTTCTGCCTTTACGGGGGTGTCGTTGATAAAAGCACGACTTTTACCAGCCGGAGTGATTTCGCGACGCACGAGTGTCTCTCTGGCATAATCGATATCCTCTGTTTTGAAAAAAGATTCCAAATCGTAGGTACTGAGGTCGAAAACTGCTTCAACCACACATTTATTATTCAAATCGTAGAGCACCTTGGTATCGGCACGTTTTCCCATAATCAGGCCAAGTGCACCCATCATAATGGATTTACCCGCGCCGGTTTCACCGGTTATGATGGTCAGATTATCGGAAAAATCTATGTCGACCGATTCTATGATGGCATAATTTCTTATGGATAATGAACGGATCATATGCTGAATCTAAAGTAAAATTTTTGGTCTGCTGCAAATATAGGATAGAAAAAAGAGAATTGCCAATTATTTTACAACAAATTCGTGCATTTATTTGGTTTTACTTGGCATTTTAATCAAAATACTGACGTTCCTTATCATAAATCACATGCTCATCATCGTATTTGCAATTCACCACAAGCTTAAGTTCCTTAAAATCAAAAATACCGTATTTCCCTTTGTATTCGACAGACATATAACGATTTTTATTAAGCCATCCTGAAAAGTTGTAGTCTTTTGCTAATAAGGGTTTACCCGTCTTTGTGTCTACAAAATTAAGTCTATACTCATCACGAAGCATGTAAAAACGATTGTCAAAATTATTTATTTCAAGTATTCCTTCTATTGGCTCTACCAGAAATTTTTCGATTTTCGCATCATAAATACTGGATTTTTTGCCAAGGCGGACCTCAAAAACATGAGCGCTTGTATCAAACAAAGCAATAGATTCGTATTTTGGTAGTAGCAATTCCTTAGCCTCTAGATTGTAAATTCCAAATTTTCCTTTGTTATTCTTTATAACAAGTAAATCATTGATTAAGTCTACACCGCTTAATGATTCGATAATGCAGGGCACCACAAATTTTCGGTTCTTGAGATTGAAAATACCATATTTTTTTCCTTTTTGAAATAAGTACAGGAAATTACAATCATATGAAAGCGCTATTCTTTTGTATTTAATTGGAAGAATTATGTCGAGATTTGCTATTTCCTTAGACAATCCAATCAAACCATACTTTCCACGGCTTTTTACAATTGCCTTTACGCCTTTATAATGGAGATCATCAAACTCGTCAATCAAATCAAAATCACAGCAATAGGTCTTAGCTGTGTTCACATCAAAAATACCATATTTTTTTCCAAGTCTGACGATGCCAACCTGATCATATATTTCAACATCATCGTATAAATAATTAGATATAAGTTTTCCACTCTGCACATCTTTTATGGCAACTTTGGTTCCGACAGAATCGTATTCAAAATCATATTTTTGAGCAATTGACTTAGTTAAAATCAACAAAAAAAATAAAAACAGGCTCAGTGATGTTTTCATGGTCTTAAATTTTGGCGAGTTCTTTAATGCCATTTACCATAGTTTCCCAAGCAAATTTCTTTTTTTCTTCTTTTACAAAGGCTTCAAAAGTTTCTTTTTTGCTGTTTTGGTAAAAATCAATGATTGCATCAGCTATTTCCCTGGCATCGGGTGTTGTAACATAACCGGCTTTGCCATTGGGTACAATTTCGGGCAGACCGCCAACATTGGTGACCAGCATCGGTTTTTCGAAATGATAAGCCATCTGAGAAATGCCACTTTGTGTAGCTGTTTTGTATGGTTGAACCACCATGTCGGCAGCGCCAAAATAGGGAGCAACTTCAGAATCGGCAATAAAATCTGTATGTAAGATGAGCAGGTCTTTTATTCCGAGCCGCTCAATCTGCGCTTCATAAGGTTTCGAATCGCTGTAATATTCTCCAGCAACTATTGCTTTTATGCCCATTTTGCGAATTCTTTCATCGGCCATTGCATCCAAAAGCAAATCAAGTCCTTTGTAGTCGCGGATGAAGCCAAAAAAAAGCAGATATTTTCCATCGGGATCTAAGTTTAGTTTTTTTCTCGACTCGGACATTTCCAAGGGTAAACCATAATTGTCATAAATGGGATGTGGGATAAAACGTACCGGCTGAGCGCTGACAAATTTTTTCAAATCCTCTTCCACCGATCTTGACATAACAATAAAAGCATCGACCGGCTTTACAAAGTATTTGGCAAAGGGCCTGTCTCCAAACCTTTTTTCATGGGGTATAATGTTGTCGATTATTGAAACAATGCGGCTATGTCTGTTTTTTCTGATTCTTCTTAGTATCGTTCCGAAACAAGGGCCCATAAAGGGAAGCCAGAATTTTACAATTACGATATCGGGTTTAAGTTTTGAAATTTCATTGCCGACAGACCACCAGTTTAATGGATTGACAGAGTTTATTTTTGTATGAATTTTCAGGCCCTTGGGCGCAGGCTCTGTTGTATATTGTGTTTTTCCAGGAAATAGAAAACCCGGATACTGCAAACTAAAACTGTAAATCTCTACTTCGTCGCCCGCTTCCTGAAAAGCATAGGAGAGTCGCTCGTTGTATGCAGCCAATCCCCCGCGCAATGGGTGAGCTGTGCCGATGATGACTATTTTCATTATTTAGACTTTTGACTATTAGACGCTTAATACTTTTGAAGTTAGGAATTTTGTATCGGGTATCAAGTATCAAGTATCAAGTATTAGCAACCTCGCATTGTCTACTT
>JBIPOO010000405.1:0-2921 GCA_044379045.1 Saprospira sp. | reverse complement strand
GCACAACAAGGAGCAGCCATCGCTCCTGCAACAGATAGTTTTAGTATTACTGTTACAGTAAATCCGAATGTAAGCACAACATTAAATACCACAAATCAAACCTGTGCGGCAGGAGGAACAGTAACAAACAATGTTACAGGTGGCACAGCTCCTTTTACTTATGTATGGAATAATGGCGCAACAGCTGCTTCATTAAGCAATCTAGGCGCAGGAACCTATCAGGTGACTGTTACAGATGCAGCCGGTTGCTCTGTAAGCAATTCAGCTTCTATAAGTTCAAGTGTTGTCGTAATCAATACCAACACCCCAACAACTACAAATTCTATTTGTGGCGGAGCAACTGGTACAGCCTCTGTAACTGCGACAAACGGAACAGCCCCTTATACTTATGCCTGGAGCAATGGTGGAAACACGCAAACAATCAATAACATAGCCGCTGGAAGTTACAATGTTACCATTACAGATGCCAACAGTTGTCAGGGTGTGCTAAGCGGAATTGTTGTAAATAATCCTAATTCACCTTCTGCCTCAATTTCAAGCTCAACAAATATAAACTGTAATGGTGCATCAACTGGAACTGCTTCAGTTTCTGCCACTGGAGGTACAGTAACAACAGGTTATTCATACAACTGGAGCAACAATGCCAATACTGCTTCAATCAGCGGTTTGACTGCTGGTGTTTATACCGTAACTGTAACCGACAATGCTCAATGTACCGATATTGTGGCTATAAATATTAGTCAGCCTACGGCTGTAACTGTTAGTGGCTCTTCCACAAATATCCTTTGTTCTGGTCAAAGCACGGGTGCTGTTTCAGTATCTGTGAGCGGTGGCACTCCAGGCTATACTTATAACTGGAATAATGGGAACAACACTGATGCTCAAAATAACGTTGCTGCAGGCAACTATACTGTTAGCGTTACAGATGCTAATAACTGTCTAAGTACTTTACAGCTAAGTGTAACCCAACCGGCTGCCGGCATCAGTTTCAATCCAGTTTCTACAAACATTCTTTGTTTTGGTGCCGGTAACGGAACTGTGGCTTTGAACGCAACTGGCGGTTCAGGTATTCTGACTTATAACTGGTCGAATGGAAGTACTGACCCAAGCCTTGGTCTCCTACAAGCTGGGACTTACAGCTGTACGGTAACGGATGCAAATGGTTGTGTTGCAACTTCATCATCTTTTGTAATCACCGAGCCAACAGCATTGAATACAACTTCAACGGTTACTGATGCCACAACTTTTGGCGGCACAGACGGATCTGTAAATATCACTGTAAGTGGTGGAACAGGCAGCTACAGCTACAACTGGAGCAATGGTGCCAATACAGAGGATTTGAACAATTTACCTGCAGGCGAATATACTGTAACCATCACCGATGGCAACAACTGTACTTTCATACAAACTGAAACGGTTGATCAGCCTTCAAGTATTTTCATCTCAGCTAACCTTGGAGATGTGGCCCTTTATCCAAATCCCGGAGATAATATTCTTTACATCGAATCTAATCTGTTCACAGGGATCGATGTCAATGTTCAAATGTTTTCAGTCGATGGCAAAATGGTTAAATCTGAAGCAATCAGCAGATCTTTCGGCTTAATTGAATTGAATACAGTTGAACTCCCATCGGGCGTATACTTCATCACACTTAAAACCGAAAAGGGCAATTCAAGCCTCAAATGGATTAAGAAATAATCAATTTCCTTTTTGGAAAGATATTTAAGCGGCATTCTTGTGAGTGCCGCTTTTTTATTTATGAGGATAGAAGAGGAAAGGTTTTCTTTTCTACCTAAGAACGATAGCTTCAGAGAAGAGCAACATTCCTGCCATCTAGCTGAGAGAAGAATCAAAATTCAACGCAGCGCAAGTTAGCATCGCAATAAACCCCGAAGCACTTAAGCATAAAGGTTTTAGTGTAATAATTAATAAAAATTTATTTATTTCAACAAAGCATTCACTAATTATTAACCAAAATTTCTGAACCAAAGTAGCAAGATATCTATTACACAATTAGAATAAAGTCGGATTAGGGTCATATCTTTGCCCAGCTTTAATCAAAATCGACCGAAACACCTATATTATATCTTTAAACCAGATTCATGGCTCCTGCAAAATTTAACATGCAAAATCAAAAAGATTTTGTGAGTGTGCTTAAAGAAAGAGTAAACGAATATTTCACAAGTAAAGGGATCTCTAAATTCGGCGATAGCCGTCTTTATTGGAAAACAGCAGCAATGCTTTCTCTATATATCATCCCTTACATTCTTGTGCTTTTTAACTTCCTGCCTTTTTGGGCCAACTGGATGATTTATGCGCTCATGGGCATTGGCGTAGTGGGAATTGGGATGAGCGTTATGCACGATGCCATTCATGGTTCCTATTCTTCGAATAAATATGTCAATAAGATAATGGGTCTGTCTATGGAGTTGGTTGGTGGTAATTCTTTTAACTGGAAGGTACAGCACAATGTATTGCATCATACCTATACCAACATTCCAGGATTGGATGAAGACATTGCACACAAATCTGTTCTTCGACTCGAACCTACCGGAGAATGGAAAAAGATACACCGTTTTCAGCATATCTATGCACTGCCGCTATATTCGCTGCTCACAATCAGCTGGCTGCTTTGGGGTGATTTTTTTACCATGATAAGGTATAATAAAAATGGCATGACCAAACAGCTTGGAGCCAAAAGCTGGAGGGAATTTTCTAAACTGCTGCTCTTTAAATCTATTTATATTTTCAGCCTCTTTATTCTGCCTATTTTTATATTGGGCATCAGCTGGTGGCAAGTTATAGTAGGCTATGTTCTCATGCAGCTGGTAGCGGGATTTATACTTTCAGTTACTTTTCAGCTGGCGCATGTAGTTGAAGAAACAAGCTATCCCGAACCTGATGCTAATGGTAATATGGAA
>JBIPOO010000123.1:0-10793 GCA_044379045.1 Saprospira sp. | reverse complement strand
ATTACTCCGCTGCTTTCAATTTTAAAATCAGTCGCCGAAGTTGAGCCTAAAAGCCGCGTATTCCTGTTCTATCAGAATCGCAATGAAGATAGCATTATGTTCGAGGCTGAGTTGACAGCCCTTCAGTCAAGATATAGCGGTCAAGTATTTGTTACACATATTCTCGACGAACCAAAGGCCGATAAAAAAGGCGGAGTTTTTGGAATGTTTGCCAAGAAATCATATAATTGGTCGGGAGAGATCGGACGAATTGATTCGAACAGAGCTTCAAAATATATCAATGAAAATCGTAGTGGCGACGGACGCCCTGAAGAATTTTTTCTCTGTGGTCCTGATGGATTGATGAATGCGGTAGAATCGGCGCTCAAGAATAAAGGAATCGATGAAAAGCATCTTCATCGCGAAGTTTTCAGTTCGGCACAAAATCTTGGAGCTGCTTCGAAGGGCGGTGCTAAGATAACTGCTACCATAAGCGGCAAACATTATGCTGTTGTGTTGCAACCAAAAGAAACGGTACTCGAAGGGCTCATGCGCGTGAATGCCGATCCACCCTTCTCTTGTATGAGCGGTGCCTGCTCAACCTGTATGGCTAAGGTCATTTCGGGCTCGGTGAAAATGGAGCGCTGCCTTGCATTGGATAAATCGGAAGTAGAAAATGGTTTTATCCTGACTTGTTCTTCCATTCCAACCAGCGATGAGGTGGAGATTACTTATGATGTTTAGACAGGGATTCCTATGAAACTCCGGCTTTTAGATCTTGCCTCGGCCCGTTCCGGCGATAAAAATAATATCTGCAACATTGGTGTAATTGCCAAAGATGCAGATACTTATGCTTTTTTAAAGAAAAATCTGAGTGCCGAATTGGTCAAAAATCATTTCAAAGGATTGATAAAAGGTGATGTGATCCGCTACGAATGGGATGCTTTAGAGGCACTCAACTTTGTTTGCTACGAAGCACTAGATGGTGGAGCCTCCAGATCGATGCGCGTTGACACGCTGGGTAAAAATTTTTCAAGTCATTTGTTGAGGCTTGAGTTTGAAGTTTGATTCTTTATTCTACTATTTGTGCATCTTTCAGCAGATAGGCCATTTTCATGTAATCATTTTCATTCAGCTCCAGCCTGCCTTTAATTTTAACTGCATTTTTGCTGTATGGAATTGGCTTTTTAGGATATACCTCCATAACAGACTCAGGACCAGCACCCTTGCAAAAAAAACAGGCTGCAGTAGGATAGGCCGATAACATAAATGTTGTACCGTTTCCTCTTTCTCCCAAGGCACCGTGAACAATATCGTTGGGTATTATATAGCCCTGCATTTCTATGGTTTTGTTATTGTAATATTTTATCTCAGTTGTAAATAGTGGGCGCATCGCCACATCGTCGAGCATTGGGTCATAAGTTATGTCGAATCGCAGCTTTAAAAATATTTCCCATAGTCCGCCAGCCGATAGCGTCAGTTTTTCTTCCTCGGTTTTGAACATACTTTCCGGTTCTTTCATGGCATCGAAATCCTTTGAAGAGTAGCCATCGGCATATTCGGTATGACCGTCCTTGATTTTCGATTTATCAGTAACCATTAAGGATGGTTTTCTGGACTTTTCAAATTCCTTATCTTTTTTGAGCATATCATCTTGTTCAGCATTTGATGTTTTTTTCCAAAATAAGTCAGGCCTTAGTAGTACAACCAATCCTGCCAATAAAACAGTAAAGCCCAGGAATTTTAATATTGTATTGATTTTCATATAGTATATTTTGAACGGAACATCAGCATTTACATTTCAACAGATTCAGATTTAATAAGGGTTCCATTAAGGAAACTTTTTATATCCATCCTTTTTCTTTTGTCGGGTTGTAATTCAAGAATTTCTACACAGCCTTCCGAGCAGGTGATGCTTAAATATTTTTTACCGTCAGTTTCAATTGTACCTGCCGGAAAATTGGAATCCTGGCTGATTTTTTTTGTTTTATAAATCTTTATCTTTTCGCCATCCAAAACAGTCCAGGCAACCGGGTGAGGACTAAGTCCGCGAATAAAATTATGTACTTTTTCGGCGCTTTGGTTAAAGTTGATTTTGCAGGTTTCGTGAAAAATTTTGGGGGCAGGGCAGGCCGCTTCATTCGATTGAGGAATTGGATTAATTACGCCCTTATCCAATGCAGTGACTGACTTTAATACCAATTCTGCTCCGATATGCATAAGCCGCTCATAAACTTCACCTACTAATTCGTCCTCGCCAATTTCAGTTTTCGATTGGAAAAGAATATCTCCGGTATCGATTTCGTGCTGCAATAAAAAGGTAGTTACACCTGTTTCTTTTTCGCCATTTATAATTGCCCAGTTAATAGGTGCCGCTCCTCTGTATTTTGGCAACAGCGAACCGTGCAGATTCATTGTTCCCAGCCTTGGCATCGACCATACTTTTGTGGGCAACATTCTGAAAGCTACCACTACTTGAAGTTCTGCACCCAGGCTGCGCAATTCCTCAATAAATTCAGGGTCACTCAGTTTCTCAGGTTGTAAAATTTTAAGTCCTTTTTCAAGTGCATATTTTTTTACATCCGATTCCAACAAGGTTTTATTACCACGTCCTCCCCATTTATCCGTTGCAGTTACCACCCCAACGATCTCGAATCCATTCTTCAGCAGGATGTCCAATGATGGAACAGCAAAATCGGGCGTACCCATGAAGACTATTTTCATAATTGAAGATGAAAGATGAAAGATATGAAGAATTGAAGAGGAAAGAAAGGAAGTTCCGTGAACCAAAGCTCCGCGAAGCGAAACGAATTGAAGATTAAAAGAGGATAGATTTGGTCGTCCGAATGACACGAGACTAAAAATCTAGACAGATGAAAGCATTAGAAAGGAAAGTATCAAATAAGGTATTTAATAAATTTTATCTGAGCCTATATTTTTCAACTGACTGATAGCGATTTTTGGATCGGCTGCACTAAAGACTGCATTACCAGCAACCAGTGCATTTGCGCCGGCTTTTAAAATTGTCTCGGCATTTTGCATTCCAACGCCGCCATCCACCTCAATGTAAGTATCGAGATTTCTGGCATTGATTTCTTCTCTAAGCTGGCTTATCTTCTGTAGTGCAGAGTATATAAATTTCTGTCCGCCAAAACCTGGATTTACTGACATAACAAGCACAAGATCAATATCTTCAAGAATGTCAAAAATATTATGGGCTGCTGTATGAGGATTCAATGCAACTCCAGCCTTTGCGCCGCATTCTCTGATTTGTTGTAGGGTACGATGCAAATGTGGGCAGGTTTCGTAATGAACTGTTATTATATCGGCACCGGCTTTGCGGAATCTTTCAATGTATTTTTCGGGTTCGACCATCATCAGATGTACATCCAATACTTTGTCGGTCAGTCTGTTAACAGCCTCAACCATCGTCATTCCAAATGTAAAATTTGGAACAAAACGACCATCCATTACGTCGACATGAATCCAGTCGGCCGAACTTTCGTCCAACATTTTTATTTCATCGGGCAATTTAGCAAAATCGCAGGATAGGATAGAGGGTGCTATAATATGAGACATAAGACTTATTTGAAAATTTTTATGAGCTAATCCGATAGATACTATGGCTATCGTAGGATTGAAAATTTATCTAAATATTTCCGGAGATTTAAATTAAAACTTAACAAGGAAACCGGCACGGGCATTAAATCCAATTTGTGGATAAAGGTACCAGCGCTGATTTTTGTTGTTTAAAATATTGTTTACCTCAGCAAAAACGCCAATGTTTTGTTTTTTCTCGCCAAGCCAATAGGATGCCGATAAATTCAAATCGAATAAGCTGTTAAGTGATTTATCAGTATTACTTACCAAATCGAAATAAGGCACTCCTGAATTGAAATAAATCTCAGATTTAAGCAGGAGCTGTTTCACACGATACATTACTGTAAAATTACTTTCAAAGACAGGCAGATGATATGCCCTGCTAATACTGCCACCACTATAAATATTGTAACCAACAGCTGCAAGTACAGTCAGGTTTTTGAACATTTTAAAATCAAGTGTCCCTTTAAATGAAACAATATTTAAGCTATCATATAAAACCTTGAATCTTAGATAATTTTCGGTTGAATCATTCAGAAAAAGCGGCATATTTGCGCTCATGGCATAAGAAGCTCTGAAATCGTAACCTATGCCTTTGATATTACCCGATAAACCGGCAAAAATATCGTTGTATTTTGTATGCCTCAAGTCAAGGTTAGATGCAATAAAAGGATTGTAATTGCTCAGGCTTCTAAAAGTATTGATGCGCATTTCTCCCTTCCATCCAGCGTAAACATTGAATTTTCCTTCCGACAGACTCAATTTAATTTTTAAATCAGGTAGGATGAAAGCCTTTTTTTCGGAGCTACCCAGATTCATTGCAGCTGTTGCTTTAAATACACCAAAATTCAAATCTACTCCAGGGTGGAAATTGAATAGGGTACGACTGACAATGCTGTCTTTGTTAAAATTTGCAAGATTTAGGTTTAGATCAGCGAAAATCCTGTGTTTTTGCTTACCGCTCCCAAGCCATTTCTCTGCACTCGCTTTAGGGGCAAATACAAATTCAGATGCACCATATTTATCGTTCATTACATGGAAATCGACATCTACATTATAATTTAGCTGCATTTGATTCACCTTTGAATTGAAAAGATGCAGATTGCCAAAAAACTCGAAAAAACGTTGTGAAACACTGTCTTTACTGACAATAAGGCTATCCGGGAAAATATCCAGACTGTCGGGCAGAATTCTGCCCAATTCATTGTGACCATAAAACCGGTTCGCGTCTAAATTAAAGCCTAATTTGGCTCCTGCTGCAATGCCTTTGGGTGTAAAATAGGTGGCTCCTAAGTCGAAATGTGTTTTTGAAAAGTTTTGATTTGTAATATTTCCCTGACTGCTCAGATGGTCAAAATCAACACCAAATTTGATATTTTTATTTTGCTTATTGTGGTAGGATAATTCCACATTGGGTGATATCGGATAGCCAAAACCTGCTTTTGCGTAAAATGAATTAGCGGGAGCCGGACCATCGTTTGGCATAGCGAGGGGGCGTAAAACAGGATCGGGATATTTTAGTGCTATGATGTGTTCAGGCACCTCGTATTCATTTTTACCTCCAACAGTGTCTAGGGTTGGAAGTATGGGCATAGAATTCTTTTTAACACTTTCGGCTAGTTTGGCCTTGAAAGGTTTTAAAAGCTCTGTTCCTTCTTCTTGTGCAGTGATTATGGATGTGCTGCAAGCGAAAAGGCAGATAAAGATATATTTTAATATTCTCATTTTTTATATGATTTTGATAGGCTGATCCTTTTATTTTCCTTCAATCATTTCCAATTCACCGCTTTCGTCATTCATTTTCAGACGACTGTTCGATGATTTGGCTTTTTTGATATTTTCGAGTTTTGTTTTAGCCTCTTTAACAATTTCAGGATCTCCATTGTAGTTTTTGAGTAAGCTTTCAAGTGTACCCTTGGCGGCATCGAGGTTACCCTGCTCAGCATAAATATCGGAAATCAGAATGAAGTTACGAGCAAGCCAATCGTGGTGATTACCTAACTGCTTATTATTCTGAGAAGCAATTTCCATTGCCTTTTCGAGTTTTCGTTGCAGATAATGAATCTGTGCAATGCGGTATCTGCTTTCGGATGCACGAATGTCGTCGCCAACAAGTTTTATAGCGTCTTCGAAATTTTTTCTCGAACTGTCATATTGTTTAGCAGCAAATTGTGATTTGGCCAGACAATAATAGGCTTCGGCCTTGTCTTGGGCGCTGGCGGCAGTTTCTTTCAAAAAGTTTTCGGCCATTGGTCCAAGCGCTGTCATGTCATTTGCGAGATAAGCTGAGCGCATTCCGTAAAGACGACTTTCGTTCCTGTTTTCGGCAGTTGATGACAGGGGCTCGGCAGCCTTGAAATGTTTTAGGGCTTTCTTGTAATCTTTCGTGACATGGTAACAGATCCTACCAGCTAAAATATTTGCATTTTCAGCTAAAGCTGGTGGAGCAGTAGGGTTTTTAGCATCAGAAACAGTTTCAAAATCGTCGAATGCCTCCTCATACTTTTTCAGATTGTAATAACAGATACCCCTGTTGTGATGAGCCGACATACTGTTGTTACCTCTAGGGAAGCGTTGTAGATATTTGGTATAATTATCGGCAGCCGATGCCCAATTATCTGTATCAAAAACATTTTCTGCAGATTCGAAAAGCAATGAATCTGCTTCCATGTCTGTAAAATTATAACCATCTACAGTAGCGGCATAGGCCATAAAGCCATCCGGATCGCCTGCTTCAACATAAATTTTACGAATATAGCTTAATGCGTCTTTTGCTTCCTCAGTTTGAGTATTGATTCTAACAACAGCTTTGAAATACTCGAGGGCTTCCTTGTCCTTATCTTTGCCATAACTGATAACCCCCAATTTGAACATAGCCCGGCTGTTGAACTCGCTATTGGGATAATTGGCCACCAAGTGGTCAAAAGTAGTCTTTGCATCTGCAAATTCATTCAAACTTATTTGAGTACTGCCTTTCATGTAAAGTGCATCATCGGCATATGGCGACTGAGCATATTTATCTACCAGCAGGTCGTTTAATTGCAGTTGTTTTTTCTGGTTTCCGGTCAGTCCATAGATTAAGCTCAACTGATACATAGCATAATCCTCACCTGCAAAACTGTTGCTGATAATCTGCTGATAAAAGTCACCAGCTTTTTTATAATATTCACGATTTTCAGAAGAAAGATAAAGATAACAGTCTGCTGTTCTGATGATTGCGTCGGGATAAACAAAACCAGTCACGTGCTTGTCGTTGATGTTTTTGAGTTTTGGCCTGATAAATTCGGTGGAGGCTTCAAAATTTTTGGCAGCATTGATGTAGTCACCTTTTTTCAAATGAGCATAGCCCAAGCCATATAATGCAGTACCTTTTGATGAATTGGCGGGTAGTTGTGGAGCCTGATTCTGGGCCAGCATATATTTTTCATACTCTTTGATCGCTGCATCGGTTTTGTCGGTCAGATATAGCGATTCTGCTTTCCAGTAGTAACAAAGTGCTGTAGTTTCAGGGTGTACAGTGTTGTTGAGCGCCTCGTTGAAAAGTTCAATGGCCTTGACATGATTCCCCTCATTAAAGTATTGTACAGCACGGAAATAACATACTTTCTGGTATGTGATGTTAAGAGATTCTGTTTTGCCTTTCAGGCTTCTTAAAATTTCCAATGCTTTGTCGTAATCTCTGGTATTCAGAAAAATTCTGCTGAGCAGATTCTGTGATTCGACGTAGTACTTTGAGTTAGGACTTATTTTCATGAAGGCAGATATTGCATCATTGTCAAAACCTAATTCATAGGAAAGTTTTGCATAATTCATCAATGCATCTTCCTTCATATTTTTGTCGAAATCCTTTTCAGATGCCTGCTCAAAAGAAAGGCGGGCTTCTTTCTTTTTGGAAAGTTTCAACTGGCAGTTTGCCTGATTGTACAGCGCATGCTGCCCCAATTTGCTGTTCAGACCGTTTATTTGTTCAAAATTTGCTATGGCGTCTTCGCAACGATCGCAACGATATTGGGTATAAGCCAATTGATAGAAAACATCTTCTGTGACCTTTGGAGTTTTTTCAACATATTCCTCAATGTAAGGCAACGCTTTTTTGAAATTGCCTTTTTCATAATAAGCCTGGCCAACATACTGCGCAATGGTTTGTCTATCCTTTATTTTGTCATTTTTCAGCAAAGGCTCCCCGTAACTGATTGTTTTATCATAATCCTTGAGCATGAAATGAATCTGTACGATATAAGATGGAACGACATCCTGATATTTTTTGATATCATCGATTTTTTCGAAATTATCAAGCGCATCTTTGTACTTTTTTTGAAAAAAGGCACAAAGACCGTAGTAGTAAATTGAACTCTCAGCATATTTTGAAGGACTTCCTTTGATCTGTTGAAACAAAGGTGCGGCCGACTGGAACTGTTTTTTTACAAAATAACAATAGGCAAGTTTGAATTTGGCCTCAAGAACCTCTTCATTGCTCATGTCGCCCAACTCTGTCCAGGTAATTTTACTCAAATACTGTATTGCCTTGTCGTATTCACGTTTGGCATAGTAGTAATTTCCCACCTCGAGTTTGGCTCTGCTCGCCTCCGAGCCCGGTTCATTTTTTTGAATGAAGGACAGCAGTCTTTTTTCTGCATCCGGATGTTCCAGTTTCAGTGCTGATAACGCAGCGTAGAGTTCTGCTTTAACAAAAAACAGTTCGGAAGTATTTTGTGCCGGGAAAAGCAGATTGCGTCCCGATAGTGCCCGTTCGAATTCTTCCTGTGCTTTGCCAAAAAGTGACAGATTATAGAACTCCGAGCCTCTTTTGTAGGCATCCTGAGCATCGCGGTAGAAAGCAGATTCGGGTTGTGCCTTGACAAAACTGTTAAAGCCAATGAGAAAAAAAAGAAGCGATAGGATATTGAATCTCATGATTCTGTATGATTTTGATGAAAATATGTCGATTATGCTTATTTTTATAAATGCAAAGATAGTCCTTTTTATTGCGAATGTCAAGTCAAAAAATGTCAATCAACTTAAAAAATACAGAATAAATGGTCATAAAATCAAATTATTTTAAAGTGTTGCTGTTTACAATGCTTTGCTTAAACTTTATAAAAGCACAAAAACCAGTTGCATTAAACTTTGCGCATGCACACAACGATTACGAAAAATTATTCCGAAAGGATTTTAAAAAGGCTATCCGTTTTGGCTGCAGGAGCATCGAAATCGATGTTTTTCCATACCGCGGGCAGTTGAAAATAGCACATGTACCTGTTTTATTGGGATTAAGAACGAATTTTGAAAAAAGATATTTGAAACCGCTCCGGAAATTTATTAAAACTCGGGGAAATATTTTTCAAAATCCGACTGACAAACTAATTCTGATGGTCGACATCAAAAGAAATCCTCAAAAAACATACAGTCTTTTGAGAAGCCTCTGTGAAAAACATGAAGATATTTTAACTGTAAGATACAAAAACAGTTCGATAATAAAAGAGGGTCCGCTGCAGATTTTGCTCTCAGGAGCTAAGCCTTATGATGCATTGTACAATGATTCAATTCGCTACATGCAGCTCGATGGGGGGCTTGGCGATATCGGCAATCAAAAATTCGGTCCCGAAATCATACCCAGAGTGAGCACTTCTTTCAGGGGAAATTTTAAATGGAGGGGTTATGGTAAAATTTCGGATAAAGAACTGATATTCCTAAAAGAAACTGTCAAAAGAGCAAAGGAAGATGGCCGTGAATTAAGATTTTGGGGAATGCCCAATAACCTGAAAGTTTTAAATTTAATGTTGGGCGAAGGCGTTCATTGGCTCAACATCGACCGCTTGAATTTATTGAAAAAATTGGATGCAGCAACTGTTAAATCCAGAGGCGGATAAGCCCCAAAAACATATAAACTTTAATAAAAAGGCTTAATCTGCTGTAAGTGTGGTTTTTTAGCTTGTAAATTAATACGAAAATTAAAAGGGCTGGTAAAATCATTATAACCATATACACCCAAAAAGTAAGCATTGTAAAATCATTCAAAAAAAATAAAAAACCAACTAAACAGATCAATAATGCGCTATTTACGGTTAATAGAACCATTTTCAATTTGCTATCAGAAATAGTGTTGGCAAGTGTTTTGATTCCAGATTTAAGATCTCCATTGCTATCTTCTTTGTCCTTTACAATTTCACGTAAAAGCGTTGTCAGAAATGCAAACAGGGCATAGGCAAAAAATTCATTATCAACATTTAAGGGTTTAAAAAAATAGTAAATTTCCAAAACAGGCAAGGCGCTCAAAAGGGCAATTGTCATATTACCTATCAATACTGTACTTTTTAAACTTTTGGAATATATATAGAGCAGAAATATGGCTACAACAGTAAAAGAGATTATGACAAAATCTAATAAAATTATTGCTGATGCTAATGCAAAGATATTCAGTAAGTAATAAAGAAGAATGGCATTTTTTTTGCTAATTTTTATGTCAATATAAACTTTTCCATTTTTATTGATAAGGTCGGTTTTTGTATCGATAATATCATTGATAACATAGCCTGCGGCGGCAGTACAGATGACAGAAAAGCTAAATAAAAAAAAACTTAAAAGCGTAGAGATATCATAATTAGGCGTACAGAGTTTGTACCAAAGTGTAAACTGAACTGCCAAAAGCAGCAATAAATTTACTGGTCTGAGTATGCCAATCATTTAAGCTTTTAAATCTTCTGTATTAAACCATTTGCCCTGCACTTTCATCACTTTTTCAAGCAGATCTCTCACGCAGCCATGTCCGCCGTTGTAAGGCGATACGTACTGTGCAACAGATTTTATTTCGGGAATTGCATCAGCCGGGCAGCTGGGCAAGTGTACGTAACACATGGGACCATAATCGGGAATGTCGTCGCCCATATAAGCTGTTTTCGACAAATCCAAGCCTTTTTCTTCCACAACTTGTTTAAGTAAAGAGAGTTTGTCATGGCAATCGAAAAAAATATTTTCTTTTTTAACGCCCAAAGAAGCAAGTCGGTAAAAGACGCCCAGAGATTTTCCGCCAGTGATGATATAAATATTGTAGCCAAGTGTAGCAGCATGTTTCAGTGCAAAGCCGTCTTTGGTATTCATGGTTCTGAGCAGACTGCCATCGTCCTGAATCAGAACGGAGCCATCTGTAAAAACACCGTCAATGTCAAAGACAAAGTTTTGGATATTATTGAGCTTATCAAGAAAGTTCATGAGGC
>JBIPOO010000401.1:0-2942 GCA_044379045.1 Saprospira sp. | reverse complement strand
TATGTTAAAATTGCCGGCATGATTGATGAGAGCATGGATAAAGAGCAGATGAAACAGGAGCCTCAGGAATGGGAATTTCGCGCGAAACCGGCCTGGCAACGCCTTATTGTGATGCTGGGTGGTGTAACTGTTAACTTCTTACTCGGGTTTTTTATCTATGCAATGCTGCTCTTTTTTAATGGTGAACAGTATCTGCCAAGCGAGAACATGAAAAATGGTATTGCGGTTGATCCCATCGGGGCTGAAATGGGCCTTAAAAATGGAGATCAGATTGTAGCCGTTGGCGATAAAAATATAGTAAAATATGATCCGGGCTTTATCATGAAAGCCATTGTTATAGACCTGGTTTCGACCATTACAGTAAAAAGAGAAGGTGAAACACTGAAAGTAAATGTACCCGATTCAGTTGCTTCGAAACTTGCAAGTATCAAAAGACCCTTTTTTACACCACGCGTTCCCTTTGTTGTAGCCGAAGTCAGAAAGGATATGCCTGCAGCTAAGGCCGGAATTCAGGAAGGTGATTCTATCATTGCCTGCAACGGCATGGAAATGGCTTTTTTCGATGAATTTCAAAAGGAAGTTTCCCGAAACAAAGAAAAAGAAGTCAGCATTACGCTTATCAGAAAAGGAGCGACTGAACCAAAAAATATCACTGTAAAAACTACTGCCGACGGAACCGTAGGCCTTGTTCCTTATGATTTCGACCGTTTTTACGAATTGAAAACAACACATTACTCATTCTTCGGAGCATTTCCTGCCGGTTTCCAAAAAGGCTGGTCAGGTCTTGTTGCCAATATCAAAGCGCTTGGTCAGTTAATCACAGGATCGGGCCATGTGAAGGCAAGTGAGAGTTTGGGCGGATTTATATCTATTTCAAAATTATTTCCTTCTACCTGGCAATGGGATCGTTTTTGGGCTATCACTGCATTTTTGTCATTGCTACTCGGTTTTATGAATTTGCTACCAATTCCTGCATTAGATGGTGGACATGCAGTTTTTCTGCTTATTGAAATCGTAATTCGTCGCCCTGTTCCTCAAAAAGTACTCGAATACGCACAGATTGTAGGTTTTGTACTCTTGTTGGCCTTGTTGCTTTTTGCTAATGGATTAGACATTCTACGTTGGTTCAGAGGCGGTTGATAAAAATTTCAAAGAATTGATGGATCATTCAAAACTTGCCGAAGCGCTTTTGAACTCATTACCGGTTTTAGGTGCTAAAATTGCAAAATCCTGCAATCTGGAAGCTAGTGAATTGAAAGAAATTCTGACAGAAGTTTTGCGCTTTATGCATTTAGTTGAGTTGAGTGCTGAAAGACTTACACCCGCTCACAAAGTCGATTTAGCCTGGCACGAGTTTATTCTTTTTACAAAAGCATATGCCGATTTTTGCATACTGCATTTTGGCCGTTTTATCCATCATTATCCTGGTGAAAATGAAGCTGAAAATAAAATTGGCTTCAAAAAGTTGCATTACTATTATGAAAAACATTTTGGCTTTAAGCCCAATCCAAAATATTGGGGCACTGTATTAGCTGAAATAGCGGATGAATCGGACTGTGGTGTTTAAATAACATTCCCAAAATTTCAAATTTTAAAACCATCCTTATGTACTTCAACGGCAACCTAAGCATCGATCCTGCACAACTAACCAAAATTGAGAAAATAAGACCACAGAAGGCTTTTAAACGCATTCTTTATTTTCTAACAGCAGGAGCCGTTTCCGACAAAGAAGAACAGGAAACTTTTACTGCAGTGTCCATTCTGCAGCAGATTTACTCAGTTTTTAATTCAGTCGGCATCAATAATCTGGTAAGACTTTCGCACGATGATATCGATTTTTATATTGATGCTGAAGGTAAAAAAGATGATTTGAAAGCCACCCTCGATTTGTACGATCTGCAAACAAACGATGCCATGTCGGAGACCTTTAAACAGCTTTCGATGGTCTTGGAGCATGAAGAGAACGGATTTAAATACCTTATAAATATTACGATTAACAGAACACATAAGGTAGGTGTTTATCCAATAGATATTTTTATAGACGGTTTGCTCGATGAATTTGCTGTACACAGCGATGCCGAAGCTAAAGCCTTGAAAGTTAAAATGGAAAAGATTTTTAAGGATCAGGAAACTTACAATAGTTTTCTGATGGAACGCCAGGCTGCTTTCGATCAGTTTCTCGACCGGATAAAGTTTCAGATAAACAAACTCATCAGGGTTACGGATGTGAAAAGTCAATCGAAACCGAATATACTTATCCCGAAGGAAAGTAATAAAGACCTCTCTGCTATGAGGGCTCAAAATTCGCACAATTTCCAGGCACAAAGTCCAGTTTATCATGGCTATTATGGTTTTGGCGATTTCTTTTTCTATTCCTACCTATGGTCTTCGATGTGCCATACAAATCACATACACGTTCACAATACAAGTCTGGTATCGGAAGAAGGTTCCCTGCTCAAGGATATTGACCAGAATGGTATCGACGCCGGCGATAGCAGCCTTTTTGATGCCGATCAGGATTATAATAGTCGCCTGAACGAAAATGATCTCTTTTTTAATGAAGAAAGTGGAGAATACAGCGACAGTTATTCCGATAGCAGCGGTGATAGCTGGTGGGGCGGTGGCGACAGCGATTCGGGTGGTGGCGACTCTTCCTGTTCGAGCTGCGGCGGTTGTGGTGGCGGAGATTGATCCCTTCCTTTTTCCTTTTTATTATTCTTTCTTATTCAATCAATGAATAGGAATTGGAAATGTATTTTCTGTATTCTAAATGTTTTATAACTTTACAGAATATTTAAAATCAAATACAATCCTATTTATGAAACGGCAGTTTTTTACAGTTTTTTTGCTTCTATTTATGTTTGGTAACCTGTTTTCTCAGGCGGGTTCTTATCTGAAAATGATTGAAAATGGGAAATATCCCAAACTCGAAAAAAAGATAA
>JBIPOO010000402.1:0-2942 GCA_044379045.1 Saprospira sp. | reverse complement strand
GCTGGTTTTTGGAACAAGTACGCAGTTTGGAACGGTCAGACAATTTTGCTCAAGTATTCGTCCAAAAGCATCGTAAAGCGCAACATCAACGCTTCCATTTATATTTCCGCTTAGCGTAAATCCTATGGACTCGGGTGAGGATGGATTGGATAACAAACGTATTTCAAACTTATCTTCATTGTCACAGTCGGCCACAAATACATTGCTGTAGTTAATACTGTTATCGGCATCAATTGCTTTAATTCTGTAATAATTCAATCCGTTTGAGGGATTGTTGTCAGTAAATTCGTAATTCGATGCACTGTTGCTTAGGGTTGTCAAATTTTCAAAAATGATTGCATTGGATGAACGTTCAACAATGTAATATAAAGTATTGGGGGCATCGGCCATTTCCCATTTCAGGTTTACCTTGTTAAGATTGCAAACTGCCTCTGTTTTTAAAAAGCGGGAGTTGAGCAAAATACAGTTTTGCGCATCGCCACTTACTATGCCTGTGCCTAAGGCTGAATTGTTGAAACAACGTTCGGAATTGATGGAAATGGCCCCAACTGTAACATTTACAATATTCAAATCCATAAGCGTGTTTACACCCCAAATGTAAGGGTCAGCAACTGTGCCGCTACCAGCTAATGGCGTGACATCGAAACTGTCTACAGTTACTAAGGTGCCGTTCACTGTGTAACTAAAGGAAACATTGATAGGTTGTTGACCGGTAAGTGAAAATAGAGCCTGAAAAGTATCACCCGGGCAATATTGAGTAGGACCTGGTATGGCTACAAAACTAGGTACAGGCGGATATGGAGTAAAATCCCAGCCTCTGTTATTGCCCTGATCATTAGCATTTGCACCTGCTTGGAATAAGGCACGTCCCGATGTAGCCCTTGTTGGTAAATTTGAGGAAATTTGTGCTGTATCGCAAAGTCTACTATTACAAGGAGTTTGCGTGCTCAAACCATTTCCAATTGCCCAAATATCGCGCAGGTAGATGAAGTCGACGCAGATTTGACCGCTGTCTTTTTGGATATAACTTTGTCTGTTGGTTGCCGTTGAGCTAAAAAATATCTCGCCCCCGCCTCCTGTTCCGATAGCACTGAAATTGGCGCCATTTATAATGTGTTGGGTTGAATCGGCAATAAAAGTATAATTCTTTGCAGGAGAAAGTCTGAGCAGTTTGTTGTAGCGGTTGCTCGACCTAAATTCGCCATGCCCAAGCATAATAAGAGAATCGATACGGCCCTGACTTCCTTCTATTACTAAGGGTAATTGCAACTGGGTTGAGATGCCTGTTATTTTATTGTACCTTCCAAAGTCGGTGCCAATAAATCCACCACCTGAAAAACTTACATTGTTGGCAGTAAAATTTCTCGCAAAGATACCTATAAAAGAACTTGAAGACCTAACTTCAATATTATGATAGCTAGTATTATCGCCCGGATACATTCTGGAATAAGGTACAAAGCCTGAGTTGCCAGCGTATGCATTTGTGAAAATTATGGTAGATGTTCCTGCATTTACGCTAAAGCCTGGATTCGCAACCTGATAGGGATATCTTACCGATCCGCCACCATTTACATAAGTTCCTGTTACGAAAAATTGACTCGAACCCAGAATAAGTGAACGAGTAGCACTTACAGTAGAGCCGAAAGATTCAACCGTAACTGTTTGATTATTGGTATTGAAAGTACCCTGTCTCAGCTCGAAAGTATGCGGATAAGTGTTTGGGCTTAAAGCCGGAGAAACATAAGCATTGGATCTGAAACTGTCCTGCAATACCCAGGTTGCCCCAGGAGCATTAAAAATAGTTTTGAGATTAAACTGCTGACCATTTGATGTGATGTTTCTGACAGTTGGGTTACCCAAAAAGAAGACATTACCAAGCACACTCTGACGCATCGTTCTTGAAAAAATCAAAGATCCATACAAATCTAGCTGTTCAGTTCGTCCTGCTCTGAAAACCGGACTTACAGATGCATTGTGTGTCCATAACATATCGGCACATTCGGCCGAGTTAGGGTCTAAAGCTATTTCAACAGTATCGGCAGCGCCCATAAATGAGCCTGTTGTGAAAAGCACTGTGTCGATTCGGGTAGGAGGGCAGTTGCCTACACTTGAATTATTACCGCCAAATGCATCGAGCATCACACCATCGGCAAGCGACCAATTGCGGTTTTGTCCCCAGGATCCCTTGCTATTGCCAGCTATACCATCGTACCAATAAAGCTTACGGGGAAGATTTCCGATGCCAGTCCACCCATTTGTATTGCCATTTACAATACTGTTCGAATAATTAAATACAGCACCTGAGGCAGTGTTATCCGTTAAAATAAGATAATTGCCGCTCTGCGCTATAGGTGAAATGAAATTACCACCGCTGATTTTGATATTTTGAATACAGCTGCCCTGTGCCGAGAGTCTTGCTGAGCCCAGTAATTCCTGCGTGAATAAACTTGCATGCCCAATGGTATAAGTGCTTCCAGGATTTAAAAACATCAACTGTCGGTAACTGATATTTCTATTAAAATTTGTATTGCCGTAGTAAAAGGCAGAATCAATGATCAGATTAGCGCTCGAAATGGCAGTGCCATTGTTCTCTGTCAGGTTAAAAGCATTGATAATATTTTGAATATTACTGCGCAACAAATGAATGGTATCTGTAGAATTTATAGTGCTGAGATATGAACCGCCCTGAATAAAATTTAATTGATTTACATAGGTATGTCCCTGGTAACTTCGGTCGAAAACAGGAGTTGGTCCGTAAAAGGTTACAGTATCGAGTCGGTGTCCACTACCCATAACCATTCTTGTTAAGCTGCCATTGATGGAATCCTGAATGTGAATATGTGAATTTTTAGCAGAAATTGTAAGATTATTTTGTGCACTATTTGCTTCGAAGCCATACAAGTAGCTAGAGTTGCCGCCAAGATATCTGGATCGAACATAAA
>JBIPOO010000400.1:0-2944 GCA_044379045.1 Saprospira sp. | reverse complement strand
AAAATGTGAAGAGAATCTGTTTTAAGAATTTCAACAGCTCTATTGGCAGTTTTCTTATTGTCAGATTGGCCATCTATCCATACCGAATAGGGGCTTCTTTCGGTAATTTTACTGTTTGTAAAATGTTGTAGGGTAATTCCCTTATCAATAGTAAATAGAGGCTTGGATGCGCCTTCCTTATAAATTTCAAAGCGAAATGGATTTTCTGATAATTTAACTGAATATTTTACATTTTGAGCAAATGTAACAGTAGTAATAGTCAAATAAAACAGGGTTAAATAAAAATTTAATTTCATATTTACTTTATGTATCAAATTAGTTTTGATTGAAACTTGTTTACATCTTTTTATTTCCTGGCTTTTTCATGTCTTACAAAGATATACATTTTGTATAAAAGTTAAAAACTGATTTGTGGGTAGGGTAGTTATTGATTTGAAAATGAGCTATTCCGATAGCTATCGGAATGAAGATTTGTCTCGTCTTTTGGACGAGATGAAAATATGTATATAATTCTGCTCAAGATTTGTGTTTAAAACAAATAAGAGGACATAAGTCCTCTCTGTATCTCAAAGAATAATAGTCGATAAGTTCAAAAGGGAGGGTTCTGTTCTATTGTCTGAAAGACAAGATTATTATTGTGCTGCGCATGCTAAGAAACGCTAGCTGTTATGTGGTGTTTTTCTTTTCTCAGATAAAAATTAAACATCATTCTTTCAAATATTAATAATCAACCTTAAATGGGGTCTTTCAATGCAGTTATAAATTGTTTAAGCGCCAGTTGATGTAAGTATAACTGAAATAAAATTATCTAAATGCTATTTATTTTCTGTCAGCTAGATTCCCGAAAAAGTGTTTTCTAAATCTGAGAACATAAATCAGCAAGGCAACCATACCGAATAGCAAACAAGTCAGTAAAAGATAAAATAGTTGTATGTAACGAAAAGTCGAAACTATCATAACGACCATGCCCATCCCGGCATAACCCCAAATAGGCAGTCGCTCAATTGTGGGTTTAGCCAACGTCAGGTTATCTGTTGTTGGCTCAATGAACAGATACTGCAGCTTATCGCCCTCCCAAACAGCCAGATAAAGTGCAGCCAGCAGCATGAGTCCGGTAACGATATCAGTGCCCTGAAAATGGTAGGAATAGGTTAGCATAAATATATTTGCAATGATGGGAAGGTAAATTATGATGCCAAATCGTGCAAATCGCTGGGTGACAAGTAAGATGCCTGCTATTAGTTGTGACCAGCCAATAAAACTCCAATACAATTCGGAATTAATAAAACTGGAAAAGGCGAGGGTGATGGGACTATTGGGATCGCCCTGACCAAAAACACTTTTATTATACAATGGAATAATTTTACCCATTACAAAAGCCGCAATAATAAATGCTGAGCCAATGAGGTACCGAATGTATATCGTAAATAATTGGAGCAGTTCATATTGCTTAATGCGCAATAACAGCTCAATAACTTGTTTCATAGTATTCTGATTGATTGGTTCTTTTGCATGAGATGAATAAATTTAGTCAAGGTATGATTAAAATTTACCTGAAGGTCTGCATAAAAATACCACATAACGGTCCGCGTGCCGTCGATGTTGTCGTATGTTTTCCTGCCTGTGTGGGGGAAAGCAATATTGCTTATACGCTGTTGAACTAAACCTTCGCTAGAACTTCCTGGTTTTTTATATCTTACAAAGATATCAATTTTGAAAAAAAATTTAAAACTGATTTTTGGGTAGGAGCGCTTGTGACTAATTATAAGCCAGAAGGGGAATATTAGCGTACAATGAGTTTTTAGTTGTTGATTAGTCGACAAATGTTTCTCTTATCACTCGTTTACATTCCAGTATTTCCTTCTCAGAAAGCGATGCAAAAATTTTTACAATACGAATCTTATCGATCCTTTATTCAAAAATGAATTTTCCTGTCATCACAGTTTGTCGCTCGCTATGCAGTTGAATAAAGTAAAGGCCGCTTTTAAGATTTTGTCTGTCTATTGTTAATTTGTCTGTACTAATGTTTGTCATTTTTCGAACAAGCTGTCCACGCGAGTCGTAAATAGTCAAGCTAAAGTTGTCGTTGTTACTGTTATCAAACGCCAGATTGATTTGATTCTGTGCAGGGTTTGGATAAATTTTGATGTTTAAATCTTCTTTCCAAATTTCTGTTTGTCCTGTAGGTTCATTACAATAATCTCCATATTCCATTAAATTATTCAGTCCCCAACTACTTTGTTTTCCATTCAAGTATAATCCATTGTCTATGTAATTGCAGCTAAGTCCGGCATTATCTGGAGCATCAATAACGCCAATATAACCGTTTACGTTTTGTCCTACATAAATTTTTCGATTTGGAGCAAGTTTTAAGCTGTATAAACTTTTGCTCGTGGATGTAAAAACATTTACTCTAGAGTTATTGATTAAAGCGGAATCATTTGAACTAATATTAAATTGCATCACTTGACCCGGCGAACCTAAGCTCGGTAAATTCCATTTGCTCGCATATAACATAGAACTGCTTGCAGAAAAGGACAAACCATAAAGTCCACTCGGATTTCCAATGAGATCATATCCTCCGTTTTCAAGCAGTACAATCGGGTTACTAAGCTGTCCTGTCAGATTGTTAAAATCAAATAGTTCAATATTGGGTTGTCGACCAGTTGCAACTGCTAATTTGGAACCATTGGGGGATGCTTTCATTTCTCCAATTGCATCGAAACTTGAAGCGTCAAAATGAATTTTCCCAATTGGTGAAATGATCGGAATTGGATTAATGCCCGATGAACTGATTAAAAAGGATAAAAATTTATTTGAGTTGTATTCATGCGCTATGAGCCATATATCGCTTCCATTTGCGTGTCGAACGGCCGTAATTTTTTCTGTGACAGCCGATGAATATAGTACGCTATCTTTAAAAATCAATCCGCCTAAGCCTCCG
>JBIPOO010000399.1:0-2951 GCA_044379045.1 Saprospira sp. | reverse complement strand
CTTACTTCCTACAGCGGTGTTACCAAATCCTCTATTACTATATAGCGCAGAGTCCCCCACTGCAACTAAATTTATTCTAGTAGTGTTACCATATAAAGAATTAACACCAATTGCCACATTGCTGTAACCCGTAGTGTTGGAATACAAGGCACCATTACCAATTGCGCTATTATTATTACCTATTGTATTTGAAAGTAGGGCAAGATTACCAAAAGCGCTGTTACCGTTTCCCGAGCTGTTACTTAATAAGGCCTTACTTCCTACAGCGGTATTAGCTGCTGCTGTATTGTTATAAAGCGCCGAGTCACCTATGGCAACCAGGTTAGTACCTGTGCTGTTTGAATTCCCTGCCATGTATCCCCATGTAGCATTTGCCAGGACAGGGTCAATTCTACCAGCTTTTTGGTTATTTACCCTGATATTGAAGGGTATATTGTCTGTAGTGCCAATGAAGTCGGTACCATCTACGGTACCGGCATTGCCCAATATTGTCCAGTCATTGCTTTGTGTATTGAGGAATCGCACCCATACGACACCGTTCCAGTAGTAATATCCTGGGGTTACGTCAGCAATTGTGGCACTATTATATACCAACAAAGAAGTCGCAGGTGCTGTAACAGGTAGATTTGATGTTGTTGTTGTCAAGGCAATGCGAGGTATCAATACCCCTCTGTTGGCAGCATTTAGTTCCAACAAAGCCGAAGCATTAGGCGTAGAAGTGCCTACTCCCACATTAACTCCAGAACCCAAAATAAGGGCATTAGATTGATTAACAGTAGCATTGGCACCAATAGCCGTAGCGTTGCTAAGCGCTGTAAAACCAGCACTAGGACCAGCATTATTTCCAAGATAAGTATTGTTAGCACCATTAATATTTACTAAACCTGCTAAATTTCCTACGGCAGTATTATTGGCTCCTATTGTTGTTCGGCCCAAGGCATCAGTGCCGATAGCAGTATTTCTGCTACCATTAAAATTCATATTCAAAGAACGATAGCCCATCGCTACATTTGATTCGCCTGCAGTATTGGTCGATAATGCATCTGAACCGGCAGCTGTATTGTTTCTGCCAGTGTTTGAATTTCCTGCCCGATAACCCCAAAATGAATTTTGCAAGATAGGATCAATTCTACCAGCTTTTTGACTGTTTACCCTTATATTAAAAGGTACATTATCGGTAGTGCCAATGAAGTTAGTGCCATCTACGGTGCCTGCATTGCCAAGCAGTGACCATTTATTTGAATCAAAACCCAATTTTTCCCAGATTGTCCCATTCCAATAATAAAAACCGCTACCCTGTCCATTTGTCATAGCTGCATTGTTATTGTACACCAAGAGACCAATTGCCGGACTGTTAATCGGGCTAAGTGCATTATTGTTGGCAACAAGTGATACACTTGGGATCAATAAACCTGAGTTTGCAGATTCGATGTGCAACTTGGCAGAGTTGTGTGGCGTTGAGGTGCCAATCCCTACATTTTGCGCAAAGGCAGCAATGTTTAAGATAGAAAATAGAAATAGTAAGATTTTTTTCATGTCAAATTAGTTTATCTGATAATACTTTTTTAAAAAGACCAAAAAATCAACAGAACCACTTATTTTTTTAAGTATATCTTTCGGCTTTGCATTTAGTCCGCTCAAAGATAAGACTAAGGACAGGCTCAAAAAATACTACTTTAGTTGTATTTTTTGATGTTTTTGCTTTGAGAAAAAATGCTGTAAATTTTTTTGATTTAAGATGTAATTGTATGATATAGATATAATTATGATCTTAAATTAGGCGTTTTTAAGCCAAAATTGATATTTTTACCTTGGCTCAATCTTTTTGCAAAAAAACTTTTTTTGAAATGGTAAGAAATTGAGAAAAAAGCAAGGCAATTTGTTAGTTTAATTGAATGATGTTAAAAATTTTAGTACAAAATTGCATCTCAAAAGGGGCTGCTAATAATTTAGTCCTTTTTGATCAATTGCTGAATAAACTGTCCATCAACTGATTTAATCACAACAAAATATGTCCCCGAATTTATCTGCGTTAAATCAAGTTTTTGTTCTGATATGGTTTCATTCAACTGCGTTCTTGAGATCAATTTACCGCTTAGGTCATAAATGGATGCTTGTTCTAGAATAAGGCAATTGGAATTTTTTATAGACAGCCAATCAGCTGCAGGGTTGGGATAAATTTCTACACCCGATAATTCCAAATCTACAAGCGATGAAGTACCAACAAGGATTTCAAAAGAACAAGTACCCTGATTTCCGGATTCATCTTCAGCACTAATTGAAATTGTATTAACTCCAGGTGACAATAGTGTTCCTGCAACTGGACTTTGTGTTATGTTCAACAGTGTTGAAGAACAATTGTCAGACATTGAAACCATTCCTGTGGAGATATAATCAGAAAGGATATAATTTTCCCCTACAATCAATGTTGTATCTTTATCGCCCGGACATATTATTTCAGGTGCCAATGAATCAACCACGCTAATTATTGCGCTGCAAGTAGCCGAATTTCCAGAAGAATCATTCACTGTTAAAATAACAGTATTTGCTCCTAAGTCGCTGCAGGAGTAGCTTGTATCCATACTCAATGAAAAAATTCCGCTATCATCCGAAGAGCCGGAACCTACAAGACTGGGAGAAAAAACAACATTTCCTGTTTGGTCCAGTTCTACTGTGATATTCTGACAAACTGCGATTGGTGCTATCTGATCCTGATAGTGAATTATAAATTTAAAATCTCCATCGGCTGCGCCAGTTGGATTAAAATTTAATGATCCGATTAAATTGGTATAGGAAAGCCCTCCTGAATAAACACTAAAAGAATTCATTATATATCTTGCTGAAGCCGGAGCTTGCGCTTGCATCATAAATGTGTAGACATTCCCCGAAATTACTGGCACAGGCACAGCAAATGTAATTCTTACATCCGTATTACTTTGTGCAGAAATGAG
>JBIPOO010000398.1:0-2953 GCA_044379045.1 Saprospira sp. | reverse complement strand
GGCGTAGTTCTTTTTCCTTCATCATTTGTGATGACAACCGGCTCGTTGCCTTCCATTACCGATACGCAAGAGTTGGTTGTTCCTAAGTCGATACCAATTATTTTTCCCATAATTCTAGTATTGTTTAGTAAATGTGCTTATTAATAATTTTAATGTTCTTTTTAAAATTCATGTTCTAATTATCAATAGCTGTACCATCCGAAAAAAAGAATAAAAATTCACCAAATTGTCATAGTTGTTTAAAATCTATCTGTCAAAATGTCAAAATTGTCAGTTTTGAATGAATTTTTGTCAGATAGTCAAAGAAAAATCCCCATTGAAAAGCGCTTCAATGGGGATTTTTTAAAACTATAAAATTGACGATTAATTACAACCATAATTTCTGAATCCTAAATTTCTGGTAATCTCGCCTTCGTTCAAATATTCAAAGGTTTCAGATTCGATGTTGTAATTTCTTCTGGTGATGAAAAATTTGTAAGAAAATAGTCCCAAACCTTCTTCAATATTGCTGAAAGGATCGGCAGGGAATAGACCACCAATTAGGTTTTGGTTGGCATTTCTGGCTCTGATGTATTCAGAAAGTTCAGGTCCGGCAGCATCAACTCTCGCGTCGATTTTAATTGCACAACGGCGAATGTTGGAACCTGTATTTACTACATCTGTCAAGTTTGAAGCAAGGAAATTGTAGAAATTTTCACCATTGAGTTCCTGAGCAACAGATCCGCCATCGGCCTTTGTAAATGAATAAAAGCGCTCTTCATTGTCGAAAGGATTCGTAAGACGGATTTCACCCTGAGCCTGGCTGTTACGTACTGCTTTCCAGGATGCTGTTTTTTCAACTCTTGTGCCAGGTAATTCAGGCTCGCCAGTTTGGTTGAGGTCAACTTGAAATTCATAATATCTCAAGGAAATTGTCAAATCATAAATTGCCGCATTGGCCGGTTGCGACCAGTTGAAAGTCACTTTATCAAATACATTTTCATTTGTTCCCGGATCGATATGCGACCAGCGGATTGGACGTGATTGCGCAGGTAGTGTAAAACGGAAAAGCGAGTGTGTATTATCGGTAGCATTGTAATCGCCCATTGCAATACCTTTACAATATTGGGTGAAAACTTTTCCACTGTATTTGTTTTTGATTACCATTTTGTAAAAACGATCTACGCTACCTCCAATGGGTCTTTCGCGCATAACGTAGACATAATTAGGATTTTGCGCAAAAATTCCGCTATCCCTAACCATTCCTATTGAGTTTGCATCGATTCTTTCAAGGGTATCCAAAATTCGGTATGCAGCTGTTCCTGTACGTTCGTAAACTATAACTTCGAGCTGATCGGCAGCATAGTAAATTGAATCGGGATTCTGTGCAATTTGAAATGCATCAGTATCGGGATCCAAAAAGGCCTTTTCAATTCTGAAATAATTATCCCCATTTTCGGGTGTCGGTGAAAATACGGCATAGACTACAGGAATTTCTTTCCAATCTCCGATTACATCAACTTTATTGCTACAAGCGGAGACAATACAGATTGCTGCGAGGGCAGAAAATATTAGTTTCAATGATTTTATCAAATTCATAAGAATTGATTATATTTAATGTTAAGAAGGCAAAATTATTAAAAATTTTATCATTACCAAAAATAAGGAACAACTATAAAATATAATTGTTTGTCAGTCTCTCATAAATTCAGATATTTGCAGTTGATTTTACAAATGCAGCCAAAAAGTGCATTATTTCTAAGTTAAATATAAACAGAACTCAATAAAGATCATGTCTGTACAACAACCTGTCAAAAAAGTAACAACGCATGTGCTACATGCCATGAAACAGCGCAGCGAGAAAATATCGATGCTTACTGCTTACGATTATTCCATGGCAAGAATCCTAGATGCAGCCGGAATTGACATCCTCTTGGTAGGCGATTCAGCATCGAATGTAATGGCCGGACATGAAACCACGCTTCCCATTACACTCGATCAGATGATATACCATGCTCAATCGGTTGTACGTGCTGTGGAGCGTTCTTTTGTAGTGGTTGACCTTCCATTCGGTTCCTATCAGGGGAATTCGAAAATGGCCTTGGAATCTACAATTCGTATCATGAAAGAAACTGGAGGACATGCAGTAAAAATGGAGGGAGGCAAAGAAATTACTGACTCTATCATACGTGTGCTGTCGGCGGGAGTGCCTGTCATGGGGCATTTGGGACTTACGCCACAGTCAATTTATAAATTTGGTACTTATTCAGTTCGTGCCAAAGAAGTGGCAGAGGCTCAAAAACTGCTCGAAGATGCCAAACATCTGGAAAGTTTAGGTTGCTTTGCACTCGTGCTCGAAAAAATACCTGCCGATCTTGCCAAAAAAGTAAAAGAAAGTCTTTCTATTCCTGTCATCGGCATCGGCGCAGGTCCTCATGTAGATGGTCAAGTGCTTGTATCGCACGATATGCTGGGCATCACCAAAGATTTTCATCCGCGTTTTTTACGCCGTTATCTCAATCTTTACGATTTGATGAAAGAAGCAACTGAAAAGTATATTGACGATGTCAAAACCGGAGATTTTCCCAATGAAAATGAGCAGTATTAAAATTTTTGCGATTGGAAAATATCTAAAAACCTTTCACTATGTCTGAGCAGCTTTCTGAAAATTCAGCTGAAGAAACTGAATATGTTCAGGAGACAAATTTTGTTAAAAAACAGAAAAAGTCATTACTTTTTAAAATTGTCTTAATCGGTTTTTCTTTAATGTCAGTAATAGGTGTGATTGTTGCGGCCTATTATTATAACATTTTTTACGGTAATCAATTGCCAGGCAGAGATAAGGATCTTGTAGTACAAATTAAATCCGGATCAAATCTTGAACAAATCACAGATTTGCTTATCCAAAATGGAATAGTCAAAGACAAATCCACCTTTAAATGGGTTTGTTCCATTATGAAATATAAAGGAAAAT
>JBIPOO010000397.1:0-2963 GCA_044379045.1 Saprospira sp. | reverse complement strand
ATGATTAAGGCAATTAAAATAATTTTAGGGCTTTCTTTAATTAAATTATCAAAAAAAATTAAATTTGCTCGCTTGAACCTTAAATGGTCTTTTTAGAAATTCAAAATACTACGCTATGAACTACAGAAGCCTACTCTGTAAAACCGCATTATCATCAGCATTCTTGCTTGCATTATCTGCAGGGGCGAATGCACAGGTTACGCTCAATCCTACTGAAGATAATTACATTTCGGCCAAACATGCCGATCAGCATGCCAAATGGAAAAAAGGTGAGGAGCAGTTTCCTGGCCGTCCGCGCGACATGTGGCAAATTGGCCTCGGCGGTGGAAGTTTCCTAGTGAGCGGTGATGTTAAATCGCAGTTTGGCTGGGGAACCAGCCTACATGCCAGAAAGTCATTGGGCTATGTGAGTTCATTGAGAATGGAATATATGTTTGGTCAGGCAAGTGGTCTTAACTATAAAGCATCTCCAGCCCTGGCATTACCGCAGGGAGAGCCCTTTACAAGCAACTATTCCGATAGCGTAGGATTCTATGCCAATTATAAAATTCCACAGCATCATGCCATTTCTGTTCAGGCGGTTTTTAATTTGAATAACATCAAATTCCACAAAAAGCAGAATAAATGGGCGGTGAACTTCATCGTAGGAGCTGGTGCCAATTTGTACAGAACTGCCATTAATGCCCTGGATGACAATGGCAATAAATACGATTTCAGTACAGTAGGTTTCGATAATAACGGTGACCCGCTCGATATCACAAGCCTTCAGGGCAGAAGAGAGGTGCGCAACAACTTGAAAGGCGTACTGGATGATAGTTACGAAACCAATGCCCCGCAAAACAGAAACAATGTTTTTGCATTTGGCAAAGATAAGCCAATGGTGCTGAATCCTTTTATCAATACAGGTTTCAGTTTGGAGTATATGATTACGCCGCGTCTGTCGCTTTCATTTGAGCATCAGGTTTATTTCACGGCAGATGATTACATGGATGGAAAATACCGTAATGAAGCTGGTACGCGCACATCAGGTCTCGATTTACCACAATATACCTCGGTTCGTCTTGGTTTCCATATCGGTAAAAAAGAAAAACACGTTCAACCACTTTGGTTTGTCAATCCACTACTTTCTCCAATGGGCGATATTGCCGATCTGAAGAAAAAACTGGACGATGAATGGTTCAAAGACAAAGACAAAGACGGTGTTCCAAATAAAATTGACGAAGAGCCAGAAACTCCGGAAGGGGCTCCCGTCGACACCAAAGGAAAATCTTTGGATTCGGATCGTGACGGTGTAATTGACCTCGATGATAAAGAACCACATTCGCCTCCCGGTTTCAAAGTTGACAAAGATGGTATAGCCGATATTCCAAAACCATTGACACAGAAAGATGTTCAGGTGTTGAAAAATCCTGACGGAACCGAAAAATTAGTTATTGGCAAAGAAACCTTCAACCCTAAACAGGCCGAGCCTAGTACCGCTGGCATCAGCGATTGGTTCCTGCCGATGATACATTTCGATCAGGATAAATTTACACTTCGCCCCGAGGCCTATGCACAGTTGCAGCATATTGCCAATGTGATGAATGCCTATCCTAAAATCAAAGTTGTAGTTCATGGACATACCGATGTTTACAACGGTGAAGCGTACAATGATATGTTGTCTTACAATCGTGCAATGACTGCAGTTGATTATCTGTCAAGCCAATACGGAATTTCGAAAGACAGATTTATCGTTCAATACAATGGCGAGCGTAAAAATCTGATTAGCTCAGCACTAACTGATACAGATCATTTGCAAAACCGCCGTGTGGAATTTACCGTTGCCAAAGAAAACGATAAATCGATGGACAGACCAAAAGATGACGGTGGAGCAAATCGTCAGTGGAAATATTAAGTTAATTTGAAAATTCGGTAATTTGAAGATTTGAAAATTATTCACAATGATTCTGAAATATTATCGATTTTGATATACAGAAAGGGTAGCAGTAATGTTGCCCTTTTCACATTATAAATAAACTATGAAAGTATCCGACATCATAAGCTGTATAGAAAAAGTAGCTCCGCCTTCATATCAGGAATCCTATGATAATTCCGGACTGATTGTTGGAGACAGAAATGCAGCAATAAATGGAGTTTTAGTTTGTTTGGACAGTACGGAGGATGTGGTTGAAGAAGCCATAAGCATGGGCTATAATATGATCGTCGCACATCATCCAATAATCTTTGGAGGATTGAAAAAAATAAATGGCAACAATTATGTAGAGCGAACTATTATAAAGGCCATCAAAAACGATATTGCTATTTATGCCGTGCATACCAATCTGGATAATGTGATGCGAATGGGTGTAAATTCGAAAATTGCTGATAAACTTAGTCTTAAAAACTGTAGCATTTTATCTCCCAAAAAAGGCCTGTTGAAAAAACTATACACCTACGCTCCACACGCAGCTGCCGATCAAGTTAGAGAAGCACTATTTGCTGCCGGAGCAGGTGATATCGGAAATTATTCCGAATGTAGTTTTAGCGTAGAGGGAATTGGAACTTTTAAAGGCTCGGATGAAAGTAATCCTGTGATAGGTGAAAGGGGAATCAGGCATTCGGAACCGGAACAAAAAATCGAGGTAATTTTACCTGCTTACAGAGAATCGGCTATAATTTCTGCCCTTTTCGCTGCACATCCTTATGAAGAGGTTGCTTATGAAATTGTCAGTCTGGATAATAGTTTTAATGAAATAGGCAGTGGTTTAATAGGTGAACTTCAGGAACCACTTGATTCCTTGAGCTTTTTGCATAGTCTTAAAGAAAAAATGAATTGCGAATGCGTAAGACATACAGAGATTCATAAAAAAGAAATAAAAAAAATCGCACTTTGTGGCGGTTCAGGCTCTTTCTTGTTAAAACAGGCAATTGGCGCAGGAGCCGATGTTTTTGTAAGTGCTGATTTTAAATATCATGAATTTTTT
>JBIPOO010000136.1:0-10101 GCA_044379045.1 Saprospira sp. | reverse complement strand
TTTTCTCTTTGGAGCAGTTTATGGAATATATAGGTGATGATGAATATATGGAGGTAACTCCGGCTACCCTTCGCCTCCGTAAAATTTATCTTAAAGAGCATGAACGCAAAAAAGCAGGTAATGCTGCTAATGTTATGATAGAAGATTAATATTAGATATTGTTTGGTATCAATAACTGTTAAAAGCTATTAAAGCAAAAATAAATTTTGTTAAATTATTGTCCCCTTAATTTATATTTTGGGGACATTTTTTTTAAGAAACTTTGTCTTTACATTTGTCATTTAAATTTAAAACCATCATACAATGAAAAAAATCAGTTTAACAATTCTATTCCTTTCAGGATTTATTTTCACAGCCTTAGCTCAATTGCCTAATCTCAATAAGTTGAAAGACAAGGCAAAAACTACTTTAAATAACACAGCTAAAGACAAAAAAGAAGAGGTTACTAATCCAGGAAGTTCAACTACCACAAGCAGTAGCACAACAAAACCCAGCGGCAATGCAGATGGACGTCCGGAGTATGACACTGAGAGTCCAATCTATAGAGCATATAGCATTACACGCGATGAGATTTCATCTGTTAAAAGTGTTATGAAAGATGAAAACTGGTTTAAGAACGTAGAAGGTCGCAATGATGATGCAACTAGATATTGGAATAATGCCAACTCAAATCTTGAAAAACTAAAAGCTGACCCAAAAGAAGCTAAAAAACCTTATGTAGCTGAGTTTGATAAGCAACTTAAAGAACTCGATGCCCAAAGAAAAGCTAAGTTCGAAAGTTATACCCTCGATCAGAAATATGATGGCAAATTGGAATCATACTATAAATTTGCTGCTATGGGTTGGGAAATTAGAGATACTACGCTAGAACCATCGTACAAGGGCTATTATGCATTCAAAAAAGATTTTGAAAACAGCCGTCCTGAGAAATACAAAACTGAATATGTACAGAGTAGAATTAGTAAGGTAGACAATTTCTTTCAGGTAGAAGTATATAAAGTAGTTCCTGAATTAAATTCTACAGCCGATAAAATTATCAAAGAAATGTATGAGAAAAATTCAAGAGGTGAAGCCAGTTATATTCTCAATGCAAAAAGCTTTCAGAAAGATTTTGAAAAACCTCTGAAAACTATCGAGTATAATAAAAAATACCTTATTGAAAAAACCGAAGAAATTGATGCTGTAAAAGCAAAGCTTGACAAAGAAAAAGCTATGCTTGACGAGTATGTTAGCAGTGGAAAGTACGATGCGAATGTAGCCAAATACAAGCAAGAAATCATCGATGCGGTTCGTCTCGGCAAAGCAGGTATGGCTAATCCAACCTACGATGCAATGGCAAAAGCCGGTGTAAAAAAAGGAAAAGTTACAAGAGTAGTGATTACTAGCACGACCTGGTATGTTGCCAAAAATGACTATGGATTACCGCTGCACAAAGCATTGGCTGTTGACCTTGCAGTAACTGATGAGAACGGCAAATGCTGGAAGGCTTATGGCGAAATCAGAAAACAGTATGAAGGTGGCGGAGTATATGGCGGAGATTATTTTGACTATTGGGGCCTTCAGGATGAGATGAATTGTGCCAATGTTAATAAGTAGTTAGATGAAAATGAGACAATTTGAAAATGGGTTTGCAGACGAGCGCGGTATTTTCATACCGTATTAGATGAAAGAGGAACCGATATTTATGAGGGCATTTGGATTAAAAAGTAAAATTTCAATCACTTTCATAAATCTTTAGCCTAAAATAAGCTTCAAATAAAAATGGGCTTTCCAAATTTTTGGAAGGCCCATTTTTATTCAGATTAGTAATGCGAATCAAGGGTTGAAAGCTAAATTAGGCTAAATAGACATTTTTCAGGATAAAATCGCTAGAATGCTTATCATTACTGCAATTAAACTAAGTCAAAGGTTATGAATCAGAAAAATGCTTTTATTGCAACAGTTCAATTGTCAGAAAAAATGGCTATAAAAATGCTGTAAAACAATTATATGTCACCCCTACGGGGCTTTTTTTCAAATCAATCTATTTTTTCTAAGAACATATTGCTCCGATGGAGCAAAAATGGCTCCGATAGGAGTCGAATGTTCTTTGAAAAAAGAGGCAAATACAGTTTTTAAGCCCTGTAAGGGTGACCTGTTTTAGATAAGGCATATAAAATTAATTATCATATTAAGCATTCAAAAATGCTTTACCATAGACAAATATTCAATCGAAATAACATTGAGTATCAAAAGAGGAGCAACAAAAAAGCCGACCAAATTGGCCGGCTTAATATTTGATATCGATTTTGAGGAAATTATTCCTGAATCATCAGTTTGTGCGTGATGCGGTTGTTTTTGCTTTCGATATTTACAAAGTAAACACCTGCAGAAAGGCCATTAACCTTAATTACTTCGATGTTCTTACCTGAGATAAGATTTAGCTGTTGAGTAGGTAGAACAGTCTGTCCCAAAAGATTTGTTACAGAAATGTTAGCATCTCCGTTGAAAGGTACTTCAATCTCAAGAATCACATCTGAGTTATTTGATGTTGGATTTGGATAGATGCTGGAATTGTTAATTTTGGCATTTAGGTCCTCTGTACCCAAAACCCAGTCATCTGTGCGGAAAACTGCGGGGGTACTGATATTGGAGGCCGTGCTACGGCAAATATCGTAACTTGTAAGCGATTCTACTGTCCAGCGGAATTCCTGATTTGCAGCAAGAGTGATATATGCTTCTGTGCCGTAAACTACCATTTCAGTTACTGTAGATACAACTACTGCACCATTATTTAGAGTACGTTCTACTGTTAAAAGGTACATACCGTTATTACTAGCGTCAGACCATCTGAAATGAACTGGAGCAGATGCTGCGTATGGAGCAAGCGCACCGTTTTCAGGCCATGTCAATTGAGGAGTACCCGTAACAGTAAGTGGAGTAGGTGCAGGTCCCATGTTGTAGCGCTGCAATACATCAAGCTTCATAGCTTCTTTTTGTCCATCGGTAAACAATTTACCTGAGGGTGTTGGCGCAGATGTACAGAAGAAATAACTCATGAAGTTATTTGTAACTGTAGTACTTGGTGTAATCTGCACGCTGTCAGGATCAAACCAGTTGCTTGGCATATTACAGCCACCTCCTCCAGAAGCATAATCTGGTGGAGTATCGCAGAAGCCGTCGGCGGCATACTGGCAATTTTCACCAGCAACACCACGGGCTACTTTTTCTACAGGACGGCCGTTAGTACCCATCATAGGAGCTTTTCCGGTTGCCTGAGATTCGAATGCATAATCAGTGCCTTCCCAACCGTTAAAAGTATGAGCTAAGGTAAAAAAGTGACCTACCTCGTGAGACAAGCCCCAAGAATAGATGTCATTCCATGTAAAGATCCAATCATACTGTGGTGCATAATACGCGCCGTATTGTGTGCCGTTTTGGGCGGGACCTGCTACATAAATGTTTACTACTCCGTTTACACGGTGGATAGAACGGATGTAATCTGAATTTTCCTCATTGTTTACATACATCTGATCGCTGTTGAAGCGGTTGATGTTAACAAGATAGAACTGAATGTTCTGATCGGCAAAGTTCTCATTGAAATAGCACATTTCATTCAGAACCCAGGCATCGGAACGTTGTCCGGTTCCATTTGAGCGGCTGCACATGTGGAAAACAACCGGAACCCACATAGTGCTGTCGTTGGTTGTACGGTTGGCTACAGCCTGTGAGAAGGCATTGAGAAGGTCAGCTTTATTGCGACGGTTCTCAAACATCCTTTCTTTAATCAGCTCCTGGTCGGCGGAACTGGTTCCGCAACCAAGATGATGGCTATGCTGACCGGTCGACAGCTGCGGCATGAGCCAAATGGCTGTCAGAGCAAAAAAAGTTGTAATGCGGTTGACCATAGTAATTGGATTGTTAGAAAATAATTCTGAAAACTAATTTTGTTAGGTGAAGATTAAAATCTTATTAAGATTTTAATTTATAAACAATTGAATTTTAACAGTATGATTCACTGTGTTAAAATTGCCATTAAAAATCGATCTTTTTCGAACACTAAGTTAACAATTAAAAATAAATTCTGAATCTTTTGGCCGATTTTTTTAGCGATTTTTTGAAATCACAGCAATTACATTTTAGTAATTCTATAAACATATAAAACAAAATGCTGTTCAAATAATTTATTGCCTTTGTTAAAATTGGGTTATAATACCAACACAAATTTTCAAAAAAATTACAAATGGCTTTTCAATTTACAAAAAAAATGGCATATTTGGGACGAAATTTTCTGCCGAACAAAAGGATTCAATTTTAATGTGTGAATAACAAAAGGTCACAGAAAATTCTGAATTTTAATAATTATCTAATTAAACATTTTAATAAATCATGAGAAAAGTAACCGTAGTTGGAGCTGGGAACGTAGGCGCAACAGTTGCAGACGTACTTGCGCACGACAATATTGTCAATGAAATCGTATTGATCGACCTAAAAGGTGAGATGGCTCAGGGCAAGGCTTTGGATATCTATCAGCAGGCACCGATTGGCGAATACAGCACCCGCGTGATCGGAACTTCAGATTACCGTTATACTGCCAATTCCGATATTGTTGTCATAACAGCAGGCCTTCCGCGCAAACCTGGTATGAGCCGCGATGACCTTATTGCTATCAATGCCAAAATCGTAAACTCGGTTACAGATCAGATTCTTCAATACTCCGAAAATCCAATTATCATCGTTGTTTCAAATCCTTTGGATGTCATGACTTATGCTTCGCTCAAAAGATCTGGTCTTGCTCCAAATAGAGTCATTGGTATGGCCGGCATTTTGGACACTGCCCGTTACCGCGCCTTCCTTTCTTTGGAACTGAACGTTTCTGTACGCGATATTCAGGCTGTACTCATGGGAGGTCACGGAGATACGATGGTGCCTCTGCCTCGCTACACCACTGTTTCAGGTATTCCTGTAACTGAGTTGATTGCGCAGGATAAATTGGATGCAATCATCAAACGTGCTCAAAACGGAGGTGGCGAACTGGTACAACTCATGGGGACTTCTGCCTGGTATGCTCCCGGAGCTGCAGCTGCTCAAATGGTATCTGCTATTGTGCGCGACGAACAACGTATCTTCCCATGTTGTGCCTGGTTGACAGGACAGTATGGTATCAATGATCTTTGTATCGGTGTACCTGTAAAACTTGGTCGTAACGGTATCGAACAGGTAATCGAACTGCAATTGAATGAAGAAGAAATGAAATTGCTCCACAACTCAGCCGATGCTGTACGTGAAGTTGTTAATGTGTATAATGCACTTCCTGCTGAATCATAAAAATTAGAAAATATCTTTTCGAATAGCTCCTTCCATTTTAGAGGGAGCTTTTTTTATGCTAGTGGGAACTAAATAGGAAATCCTGTGGTTTACCAATTTTTAACATACATAAATAAACGCTTTATGAGTATTCTCAAACTAAATTCCAAACTCAATAACCCCTATTTTCTCAACACTAGCAACAAAAACGAAATCTGGCTTTACTGCGAAATAAAAGCGGCTGCAGTAAAATTGGATAAAGAAAGAGCACCGCTTAATATATCGCTTGTAATAGACCGTAGCGGTTCCATGTCGGGAGAAAAACTGGAAAATGTTAAAAGGGCAGTTGAATTTGTGATACAAAATCTCAACCCGGCCGATTATCTCTCAATTGTTCAATACGATAATAATGTTCAGGTACTGAGTCGGTCTGCTCCTGTAAGAGACAAATCAGGATTGCTCAAACTAGTAGGTTCAATCAGAGCCGGTGGGTCTACAAATCTGAGCGGTGGTATGCTAGAGGGTTACAATCAGGTAAAACTAACACGCAAAGAGGGTTATGTAAATAGGGTACTCTTACTCACCGATGGTCTGGCCAATGAAGGTGTTACCGATTCGCAACAGCTTTACAATATTGTCAACCGTCAGTTCCAGGAAAACGGTATCGGACTTTCTACCTTTGGTGTTGGAGCCGATTTTAATGAGGAACTTCTTTTGCAACTTGCCGAAAGGGGCGGCGCAAACTATTATTTTATTGAAACTCCCGATCAGATACCGCAGCTTTTTGCAAAGGAACTTCAGGGACTTTTGTCGGTTGTGGCACAAAATACAATGCTGAATATTTCATTTCCTTCCGAATTTGTCTCAGTTGAAAAGGTCTACGGTTATTTGTATCAGCAAAGCGTAAACAGATTATCTATTAGTTTTAATGATGTCTATAGCGAAGAAGAAAAAGCCATTGTGGTAAAGTTTAAGGTAAACAATCCAGTTACCCTTCAGTCGGTTTTTGATGTGAGTCTCATTTTTAATGATGTTGTGGAGACACTCGACAAACTAACCATTCAACAATCGCTAAGTCTTAAACCAAGCAACGATTCAAAACTTTATGAAAATTCAAATGACAAAGAAACAGTTGAAAATGCCGTTTTCTTTACGTGCAGCGATCTGTTCAAGGAAATTATGTCATTGTCCGACTATCGTCGTTTCGATGAGGTAAGGGTAAAACTTGAAACGGTACTCAATTATCTGAGAGGCTATGTCGAGATGTTTCCAAGTTCAGAAAGGCTGCACAAGCTATACAGTCAGATGAGTGGTTATTTGTATAATATCCCAAGTATGGAGAGTATGATGGAGCAGGAACTCAAAATGAGTCAAAAACTATCAAAAGCCAACAACTGGCTCATGGAGAAAAGAAAGGACTAATCGGAAAAAATACACAAAAACTAAAGCAGGTACTCAGTTTCGAGGCCTGCTTTTATCTCTTGGAGATTTTGTTGTTGCTGATTTGACGCTGCCTACTGCAATGAAAGCGATCAACTTCATCACTTCGTTTTTTTAGGTGTTTTGTGGCTCTGTTGTGCACTCTTTCACGCCACATTCTGAAACTCGAGGATTTCATATTCCTGCGCATTAGGTCAATGACCTGCTCTTCTGTAAGTCCGAACTGAGCTTTGATAGCATCAAAAGGTGTACGGTCTTCCCAGGCCATTTCTATAATACGATCTAAATTTTCTGTTGAAATAACTTCCAATGTCATATCTTCGTGCAAGTTTATAAAGTGGTTAACATTTCTAACTCTATTTGGTTTTGAAAAAGCATCTCGTAAAAAGAATATTGCGCATTTTTGGTTGGCTTCTTATGCCCCTGCTCATCTATCTCAAATTTACAGATTACGATCTGATTGATTCCTGGAAAATTCCTCTGAGAAAAACAGATGTACTCGTTAATTTTCTGATTTTTTTGATAAGTCTGAATACCATTATTTATTTGCTTGCATTTTTCTACCGTAAGCGCAAGAAATATGCCCGCAGGCAAAACGATAATCTCATTGCGGGACTTAATAATCTTTATTACCTGATAGTCTCGGGTGGTGTGTTGGCTACGCTGCTGCTTTTTCTGGGATTTGATCTTTTTACTTTTTTTACTTCACTCAGCATTTTTGCTGCCGCCCTGGCTGTTTTGAGTAAGGATTATATCTCAAACGTTGTGAGTGGAACACTCATAGCTTTTTCCGATGAAATCAATATTGGCGATACCGTGCTCATTGGAGGGAAAAAAGGAAAGGTCACAGATATTACACTGTCGAAATTCATTTTACTGAATGATGATGATGACTATGTTATTTTGCCAAACAGCACCGTATTTTCAAATGAAATTATCAATTATACCCGCAGGGAAATTCGAAAAACAAGTATCGATTTCGAAATTGACATAAAGCATATGAAAAAAGTGGAGGAACTTGAAACCGAGTTAATCGCCACACTCTCCGAATTTCATCATCTTATCAGACCTGATTCTTACAGACTTAAAATAGTAGAAATCAGAAAAGACTATGTTTCATTAAAATTTCAATACATACTTGATAAGCCAGACCGCGAACTCGAGCGCGACATAAGAAGAGCTACTATCCGTAAAGTACTCCAAATTATCATTGAAAGTCAGGAGAGTATGAAGTAAATGATACTTACTAAGCCTAAAGTTAAAAAGAGGATACTGTTGAAACAACCTGCATTTACTTCCTTGCCTTGTTTTTCGTTATTTTTTTGTTCGGCTTCATTTTCTTCTGCTGATTCCTGGTTTTTTTCTGAGTCTTCCTCATAAGGAGTACCGCTGTAGTCGAGCTCGTCCAAATTCATTTTATGAACAGCGGCTGGAAGTTGTTTTAGATTTGTATTTGAGAGCAGCAGGTTTTTGAGGCTGCTAAGGCCCGAAATAGATTTTGGGAGACTTTCAATTGGATTATATTCCAGGTTTAAGTATTCCAAAGCCTTTAAATCGCCTATGTCTTCAGGTAATTTTTCTAAAGCATTGGACTGAATCCAGAGGTCTTTAAGTTGAGCAAGTTGACAAATACTGTCGGGCAAGGTTACTAGGCGATTCCGTTCCAGATAAAGTTCGCTGAGCGATTTTAGGTTGCCTATCTGTTCGGGAAGTGCCAAAAGGTGATTATCCTGAAGCTGTAGTTCTGTAAGTGAAGCCAGATCGGCAAAACTATCGGGAAGACTTTCAAGTATATTATGTTCGAGATGCAGTCTAATCAAGTCTTGAAGGTTGCCAAAACTATCGGGTAGATTTTCAAGTTTATTCTGCGTTAAATAAAGTTCCTTTAATGTGCTCAGATTGCCAAATTCTGTGGGCAACTCAACCAATAGATTGCGTTCCAGATGTAAAATGGTCAGATTTTTAAGCGAATAAATCCAGTCGGGCAGAACGGACAGACCGGTTGAAGCCAAAGACAATTCCTGTAATCCATCCAGAAATGCAATGCTTTTTGGAATTTCATCGAGCGGATTATCGCTAAGGTCTAATTTTTTTAATCCGATAAGAGATCCAATCTGTTCGGGCAGACTTACAAACCTATTTTGCTTGAGGCTTAAAACCTGTAATTGGTTCAGATTAAATAAACCTGTTGGTAGCTTAGATAGGCAATTACCGGATAGATTTAGTATTTCGAGATTTTCGAGTTGACCAATACTTCCAGGTAAATTTTCGAGTTGATTATTTCTTAAATTAATTTCTTTCAACAGATTTTTTTCGCCGATCCAATCGGGTAAAAAGCTGAGCTCATTATTATTGAGATGCAGTACCGACAGGTTTTTTAATTGCCTGATTGATTCGGGTAAGACTTTCAAATCTTGTCTGCTCAGATTTGCCTTGTCGGTGCGGTAAACAGTAGCGATGGTTTCGAAGCGGGATACGCCTTCGGGGACCTCAATAAAACTTTGGAGTTCGGCATATTCCTTTTCCCAAGGGCCAAGGTCGAAGCCCTGTACTTCGGCACGTGTCAATGCAATGTCAACCTGTTCGGCATTGCCGGAACGCAGTTGTTTTAATAAGGTATCTGTAAGCGGTTGACGAGACATATACTGGCTGACTGAAAATTTCATAAAATATTAATCATTGCAAAAATATACAATCTTTGGTTTTCAGCCAACAAAAAAATATCTAATAAATTACTATTTTGTGATACTATTCGGGTTTTCAAATTTATACTATGAGAAATTGCTCTTTCTTTATTCTGTTTCTTTCCGTTTCAACTTTTTCATTTGCACAAAGCATTGATACTGAAATGGCATTATTTCAAAAATATCAGCGTTATAAAGAAAGGTTTTACAGTAATTTTATCAGAATAGATTGGGGAGGAGATGGGATCGGAACGTACAGGACCGCTGTTGGTGAACTTAAAACTGGACACTATGAAAAAGCAGGTTACAGCATTCCCGCCTCGGGACATCATCCTACAAAGAACCGCTATTTTTGGCCAACCGATCCGAATAAACCAGTAAATGAATCACTCTGTAACTTAAATCCCGAATTGAGCGACGAAAACGGTTTGCTTACCTGGAGTGAGGATACGGGAGTTTACCTGGGACTTTATCTTGCGATGCTTTCTATGGAATATCGGATCCTGAAATATGATGGAAATGAAACAAGAATGAAACAGACGCTGGAGGAAATTTTTCTGATACTACAGGCTTACAGAAGATTAAATATGACTGCAAATCGCTGGATTGAACAGTACCTTTCAGTAAGGTCCGATTTTGAATGTAAACGAGCATGGCAATCGGACCTGAGTGGATATTCAGGTATTGCCAT
>JBIPOO010000396.1:0-2970 GCA_044379045.1 Saprospira sp. | reverse complement strand
TCATATGACTGGGTGTTAACAATCCATGCACTTGATAAAAATACAGAGGAAGTAAAAAAAGCAATGCCACAAATATTGCACATTACCTTAATAACTTTGATTTATGAAATGGGAATAAAAGATACCTGTGATGTAACCCCCTCTAAAACATTTTTAGGTAAAAAAATAAATGTTGAAAAATTGAATATAGGAATCGAGCAGTTAAAGGAGGTAGAAAGCAGGAAGGAATTAGCAGAGATATTTATATTATAACATAATTCGGCTTTTGTGGTTCAACAAACTTTAGTGCTTCACATAAACATTTGTGGTAAAATCTGCCAACTTATTTTAGCACAAAACCTTAGTTTAATTTATTAAGAAATATGAAAAGTTTTAATAACACCTTTAAATTCCTAGAACATTTGGTAACACTTTACGGGGAGTTGCATTTTATATTTAGTATAACGTCATATGGAAAGTTCTTTGAATGGATTACCGATATTGAAGAATTTGATTCGTTAGTAAAACTGGAAGAAGTATTATTTGAATTTGATGAAGAATATCATGATGATAATGGACTTGAAAAAGGTAGCTCAAGAAAATACATATTACAGCTAAAAGAATATGGGCTTATTGGAAATATATATTATGAATGGGATTATTCAGAATTGGGGTCTAAATGGGAAGATGAAGATTTAATTGAATTAATTAGAGATGAAATTATCACTAGGTTGTCAAAAGATACTGGTGTGACCATAAGTGAGTTTACAGAAAATTATTATTACAATATAGTCTTTTCAACTGAGAATACTTTGGATAAGGGGGAGTTCTCATTGACAGAGTGGAAAAACGACAACCCTGTAGAATTACCATTATCAGCATGGGTGAGCTTAGCGTCAGCTATTGTTGAAATATCTAATAAAAACGGTGCAAATACTTCTGAAAATGAATGTCAATTTGATTATAATTTTAACCATGATGATGAAGGCATCATTGAAAGATGGTCAAATGAGGTGGAACTCGACAAATTACTTTTAGACAAGGAATGTTATGAAGAAAAAAACGCATAATTCCGCAATGAATAATAAAAAAAACTTGTATTATACTTTTTTTGTCGGGGAGGGCAAACAGACATATTAAAATGGAGAATTGATTTGGAAACAAGTAAATAAGTTGAAAAGAAACTTCTCATTACAGCACCTACCCAAAAGTGGCGGTCAGCAGCCAAGACTTGAAGTACTTTTTGAAATTGCCAAAACACTAGATGTTAAACCAAAAGACTTATTAAAAGACAAAATATGACAAGCACAGTACAAAGAGCAGAATTACAAGCCAAAATCTGGAGAATAGCCAACGATGTTCGTGGCTCAGTTGATGGATGGGACTTTAAACAGTTTGTCTTAGGGACACTGTTTTATCGCTTCATTAGTGAAAATTTCACCAACTATATTGAGGCAGGTGATGAAAGCATCGACTATTCAAAACTATCGGATAATGTAATCACACCCGAAATTAAAGACGATGCCATCAAAACAAAAGGCTACTTCATTTATCCAAGTCAACTTTTTGTGAATATGGCCAAAACGGCTAACAATAACCCAAATCTGAATACAGACCTAAAAGCCATTTTTGACGCTATTGAAAGTTCTGCAAATGGTTATCCATCCGAATCTGATATAAAAGGTTTGTTTGCCGATTTTGACAACGAAGAAGAGGCTAAGCGTTACATAACATCTTCGTTAAAGCGAGAATATGCCAGTGAAAACGGAACAGAATTGAATGCTATTTTACCGAAAATGAGTCCTTTAAATCCTCAGTATTTGACTAAGAAACAAAGTGTTTTTCAAAAGCTAGTATCGTTCGTGGAGAAGTTTAAAGGAGTTGGAGGTCAACTGTAAATATTGAACCTAGTCCAACAAATCCGGTCTTCTATCCTTAGTCCTTTTCAAGGACTGCTCATCTCTCCATTTATTGATGAACCTTTCATTTCCCGAAAGTAAGACCTCGGGGACTTTCCAGCCATTGTATTCAGCAGGTCTGGTATAGACAGGTGGAGCTAGTAAATTATCCTGAAAAGAATCGAGCAAGGCGGAGGATTCATCGTTCAAGACACCGGGAATAAGTCGCCCAATAGCATCGACAACGATACAGGCAGGTAATTCACCACCCGAGAGCACATAATCTCCCACTGATAGTTCCATAGTGATAAAATGCTCGCGTACGCGCTCATCCACGCCCTTGTAATGCCCACAAAGGATGATGAGATTACCACCCAAAGATAGTTGATTACAAATTGACTGATTGAGGGTTTTGCCATCGGGGGTCATGTAAATGACCTGATCATAATCCCTTTCAGATTTTAGCCAACTGATACATTTATCAATCGGCTCAATCATCATCACCATACCTGCGCCGCCACCGAACTGATAATCATCGATTTGTTTGTGTTTCGAATCGGTAAAATCCCTTAAATCGTGCAGATGCACTTCAATGAGTCCACGTTGCTGTGCTCGTTTGAGAATGGAATGAGAAATAGGACTTTCCATCAATTTTGGAACAGCAGATATGATATCGATTCGCATGTTGTTAATTTAAATATAGGGCTGCAAAGTTATTTAAAAAGACATAAAGAAACCCTGATAAAGATAAAATCTATTAACAAAAGCATTCATCATGTTTTCGGCACGATAATCCAAACCTGCTTCAATCCTAAAATTTTTATTAAAAAACTAAAGATGGAATTATGCTCATAGTTCAGTCATTTTATATAAAATTGGTCTGCTGGGAGAAGCGTCATTTTTAAAATTGGCCATAAAAAGTTGGAGAAAATACAGCCCGTCTTCTACAGAATCATCAACATAAATTAACTCGGTAATACTAGCCATTGTTCTTGGATTTTCGGGATAATTCCAAAAAATATGGTGCCCTTCGAGTTTTCCGCCATCCTCTTCCCTATCTACCGAAGGGGTATCAATCATAAGATGTTCAATT
>JBIPOO010000122.1:0-10909 GCA_044379045.1 Saprospira sp. | reverse complement strand
GATTCTTCCTGTGCGGCCAGCTCTTTTTTTAATTTTGTTTCTTTTGAACTCAGTTCACTAAACTGTTTTTCCAGTTTTTCCAATTCATCGCTGAGGTCGCCACCAAGGTCTTTCGATGCTTTGAGTTTTTGTTTTTTTTCTGCTTTGCTCGAATTTAATGATTTAAGCTCATCATTCAGTTGCTTCTGCTCGCTTATCAGTTTCGAAGCCTTTTGATAATAACTTTTTTGAAGTTTTTTAAGATAGTAATGCCTGATATACTGTTCGTGAAACTGATCCGGAGCGAAAATCAGGTCTATAAGTCTGAACGATGTTTTATTGCTGAAGAGCAGTAAAAGTACTTTTTTGTAAGCAATTTTAATGTTTTCAATTTCAGCACCCTGTTCAGCTATTTTCTCAGTGTTGTACACAATTTTGTCGCTGATAGTATTGAGTTCGGTTCTGATTCCAGAAAGTTTTTTCGATCTGGATTTTGCTTTTTCCTGCAGAGTTGCAAGTTTATCGGCTTCGAGTTTTCTGCTTTTCGAGGTTTTTTCCAGATTTTTTGAAGTACTTTCAATCTGCTTGCTCAGTTCCTTTCTTTGATTTTCGAGACTACTTCTGCTTTGCTGTGCATTCGATTGATATGTCAGCAAAATAAAAGCTATTAAAAAAACATGAAAGCATTTAAACATCCTAAGCAGACTTATTTTTTGGGAATTTTATTGCCCGATATAATTTGTTCATAATGATCTGGTATTTCAAATTTCAGATCCTGTTCCTCATTCAGGTCAATTTTATTGAAATTGATTTTGAAACGTATTTTACCACTTTCGGGGCTGTTCAGCACAATATCCTTTTCAAAAGCAATCAGAATATTTTCATTAACAAGCTGAAAATCAGAAAAATTTGCATCGATTGTACTTTCATCAATTTTTGCGTAAAGTTTTACAAGGCGGTGGTTTTCATCGAGCCAAAGCCTGATTTTACCATTCGATGAAGCAGCGTTTTTGTTGGCCTTGAGCAGCGCTTCCAGCAAATAGAAGCTGCTGTCGTTCGAAACTTCAAACTCAAGCCCTTCCTGCATAAAAGGATTACCGGCAAGCAGATTTTCAATTTCTCGAAAACCAAAGGGGATAGGCATCTTACTCTGAACCGTGGCAAAGGTTTCGACAATGTACTGATTATCCTGTCGGTTGAGTACCTCAATTCTATCGGCCGACATTCTTACCCGCAGCCCTTCCACACTCAGTTTTTGAATTTTTAACCAGATGATACTGTCATGTTTCATGCGCAGATTCACCGTAAAAGAAACATTTTCCTCCTCACTTTCAAACTTAACTTTGGCCTTGGCTGCAAACCAGTCGTAGCTGTATCTGTTCTCCTCCATTCTCTGCAGCAGGAATTTTGCAGAGCGTTTTTTTAAATTTTTATTCTGAACAGTTGCAATTGTCTTACAGGATGTAAAAAAAACCGGCAGTAAAAGCAATAGACAAAGTTTTGCCAAGTAATTGAATTTCATCTTATTCCGGTTTTTTATTTTCAATTTTCATGTTTAATCTTTCGGCGCTGCAGCCTTTTTCTTTGGCCTGTTTCCAATGTAAAACTGCAGCATCAATGTCATTTAGCCTATAATGTATATCGCCATAAAGTTCCAAAACATAGGGGTCATTCAGCGCACCTTCATTCATTATTTTTTCTGCTAGTTGTTTGGCAGCAGTATAACTTGATTTGGTACAAAGCAATTTGACTTCCAATGATTTGTAGGCAAGATTTTTTGCATCTTCAGCCAGAAGTTTAGAAATAATATCTTCTGCGGTCTTCGTCTCTTTGGAGTTGAGCAAGGATGATGCCATATGAAACAGCACCTTAGAATCTGTCGATTTTTTTGCATCGTTCATTGTCGCTTCGGCCTTTGAGTCGCCGAGCGCCATATATGCTTCTCCCAAAGCGCCCTTACATACAGCATGTAGTTGCTCATCGCTCAGTGACATATCGGCTGCCCTTTTCAGAAATTTTTGTGCATTTTTATAATCGCCGCATCGGAGTAATGCAGCACCGCGAAAATATTGACTCAAAGCCTGATCGGGATACAAATCGGCAAATTCCTTTGATTTTATACTTAGCAAATCGCCTTTACCTGATTTAAGCGCCGATTCCATCAATAAAGCCCAGGGCTCAATTTTACGCTTATCTCTGCTGATATATGCTTCAAATGCCTCGCTGGCTGCAGCATATTTTCCTTTAAACATAAGCAAGCGGCCAAGCGGCAGATAAACGGCGGCATTTTCAGCATCATAGTCCGCAAGAATTTGTGCAAGCTCAAGAATCTGATCGGAATATTTCAATGCTGTCGAAGCCAAAATATTTGCAACCAAAGGGTTCAAAGCATTTAGCTTAGCTTCGGTCGACTGTTGACCTTCTGTGAAAACGGCTTTCAATGCACTAAGATATTTGAGCGTATCGCCCTTGACCCTCAAAATGTCTACCATTTCTATGTTAGCTCTGCTATTGGTCGGATCAGCCTGCAAAACCTTTTCGTAATACTTTGTTGCCTCCTCTGTTTTACCGTTTTTCTTGAAATAATCTGCCAGCAAAAGTGCGTAGGTGCTTTCTTTTGGATATTTTTCCGTCAGTTGCTGTAGTTCCTGTATGCCTTTTTTCTCTTTACCGCTTTCGATATAGAGCTTATATTTCATTCGAAAAATTTCAGAACTGTTCCCCATTCTTTTTTCCAGATTTCCATAAACTTTTATGGCAGCTTCTTTATCTCCTGCTTCTGTCCAGGAATCGGCAGATTTTAGATACAAAGCTTTTTCATCAGGATAGGACTCAATCAATTTATCGTAAAGTTCAGCAGCCTTTGCCTGCTCACCTTTTTTATAGAGCAGATTTGTAAAAAAGTCAACGTACAAAATGCTTTTTTTATCAAGATTTACAGCATTTTCGGCATGCGTATAAGCCTGCTGAAACTGATTGAGTTCATAGGAGAGTACGGCAATTTCATAAGAAGCCATGTGATTTTTGGGGTCTTTTTGTAAAACTTCCTGAAAACCAGTCAGCGCTTCCTGTTTTTTACCCAGGATTTTTTCTCTCGTAGCCTCAATGAAAAGCTTCTCGAGCACTATATCCGCTTCTTTGGGGCGGTTATCTGTTGGCTGTTGAGCAAAAGTCAAAGAGGAAAGAATGCTAAAGAGCGCTATTTTTAATATTTTCATTTTTAATGCAGAAGTGGGCAGACTGAGCGATAAATTTAGAAATTAGCTATCTAAAAAACTTTAGATATGTTTCCTAATCTTGAAACTGTAAAAATAACAAATAATTCCGATATTCCGATAAAGCTAATAGAACCCAATTTGATAATTCTTGTTTGATTATTTTACTAATTTTGCAAAGCAAATAAAAAGAACGAATTAAAATAAATATATGTCCGATTTTAAATATGCCATTTTGGAAGGCATTCCAACAGAATTACCTGAACTGAAAGTCCTTAATGATAAATTGAGTCATGCGCCAAAACGTAAAGATATACTAAGTACTGTCGAGAAAAAACTAGCTTTGAAAAATGCCCTGCGCTATTTCCCGAAAGATTTACATGAGGTATTGGCTCCTGAATTCAAACAGGAACTTGAGACTTACGGACGCATTTACATGTACCGCTACCGCCCCAACTATGAAATGTATGCCCGACCAATACAGGAATATCCATGCAGGTGCTTACAGGCCGCGAGCATCATGCTGATGATACAAAATAACCTCGATCCGGCGGTTGCACAACATCCTGAGGAACTCATAACTTATGGTGGAAACGGGGCCGTATTCCAAAATTGGGCACAGTATCGACTTGTGATGAAATATCTGGCCGAGATGACCGATGAGCAGACCCTGGTAATGTACTCCGGGCATCCGCTCGGGCTTTTTCCTTCGCACAAAGAAGCGCCAAGAGTTGTAGTGACCAATGGCATGATGATTCCAAATTACTCAAAACCTGACGACTGGGAACGTTTCAATGCCCTGGGCGTAACACAATACGGACAGATGACTGCCGGTTCCTACATGTATATTGGTCCGCAAGGAATTGTGCACGGCACTACGATTACGGTCCTCAACGGCTGCCGTAAAATTGATGATAAGGGTACGGCTGGTAAGCTTTTCCTGACAGCAGGCTTAGGCGGAATGTCGGGCGCACAACCCAAGGCTGGCAATATTGCCGGAGTGATTTCTGTCACCGCCGAGGTGAACGATGCAGCTACTTTCAAAAGACATAAGCAGGGTTGGGTCGATTTGGTTATCAGCGATTTGGATGAGCTTTGCGACCGTGTGCGCGACGCAAAATCAAAGAAAGAAACTGTTTCCATCGCCTACAGGGGAAACATTGTCGATGTTTGGGAAAAATTTGACCGCGAAGATATTTATGTCGATTTAGGATCTGATCAAACTTCCTTGCACAATCCATGGGCAGGAGGTTATTATCCTGCGGGATTAAGCTACAATGAATCGAATGAATTAATGGCAGATAATCCATTGCTTTTCAAAGAAAAGGTACAGGAATCACTGCGTAGACATGCTGCTGCCATCAACAGACATACAGCCAAAGGCACTTACTTTTTCGACTATGGCAATGCCTTCCTGCTCGAGGCTTCCCGTGCCGGTGCCGATGTCATGGCTGCCGATGGCATTCATTTCAAATATCCATCCTATGTACAGGACATCATGGGACCCATGTGTTTCGATTATGGTTTTGGACCCTTCCGTTGGGTTTGCAGTTCAGGAAATCCGGAGGACCTTGCAATAAGCGACCGGTTAGCGGCAGCCGTTATAGAAGATATGATGAAAACAGCCCCGGCCGAAATTCAGCAGCAGTTAATGGACAACCTGCGCTGGATTCGTTCTGCCGAGGAAAATAAAATGGTGGTGGGCTCTCAGGCAAGAATTCTCTATGCCGATTCATTGGGGCGTATCCGAATTGCGCAAGCATTCAACAAGGCAATAAAAGACGGCACTTTGTCCGCTCCGATTATCCTTGGACGCGATCATCACGACGTTTCCGGTACGGATTCACCCTACCGAGAGACTTCGAATATCTATGACGGTTCTGCATTCACCGCCGATATGGCCGTACACAATTTTGTGGGCGATGCCTTCCGCGGAGCCACCTGGATATCATTGCACAATGGCGGAGGTGTTGGCTGGGGAGAGGTGATTAATGGCGGTTTCGGAATGCTCTTGGATGGCAGTCCCGAATCGGACCGAAGGCTTGAAATGATGCTGCTTTGGGATGTTAATAACGGAATCGCACGTCGTTCATGGGCGCGCAACGAAGGTGCAATTTTTGCCATACAGGAAGAGATGAAACGTACGCCTGGGCTGAAGGTTACATTACCAAATATTCCTGACGAGGGATTGTTGGACAAATTGTTCTAAACTACCATTTTTCAACGCTGTCATCATCTTTTTCCTGACGATATTGTAGCCTGGTTATCAATTTTTCCTTGTGTCTTTTGATGATTAACTTTGCAATGGCAATGTGCGGAGCTATGTCATTATTTTTTTTGAGGGCAGCATGTACCTTTTGCTCGTTTATATCAAGTCGGTACAAAATTGAAAAGAGTTTTTCCAGCTCATGATCTATCATTCGGTAAATTACCGCAGAAAGTGCCTTTTCCAAATCCTCCTCACTGATGAAGTCGCTTTGCGCGAGCTCAAAATCTTTGTTTACTAATCTTCCGGTCTCTAAAACTAAGTCCATAACTGCTATTTTTATGATAATCTGACTGCCTCTAAGTTAGAACCGTAAATTTTAAAATAACGTTTAATTGTTATCTGCGTTTTTGTTAATCGGCATTGTACTTTACTAGAATTTTATCAATTCGGGCATTGTCCATATCGATGATTTCAAATTCGAAATTTTTCCAGACTATGGTTTCTCCTTCTTTTGGAATTCTTTGGGTTTGATCTAATATTAGCCCACCAAGGGTATTAAAATCGTAATCCTCCATAGAGTCGTCCATTTCGAAATGAATCAGAAAGTCGTGGAAAGGAAATTGGCCATCGATGATGTAGTTACCATCGGCGCGCTGTTCGAGTAATTTATCCTCTTTATAAAATTCGTTAACAGAACCAACCAGTGCTTCGAGCACATCATTGAGCGTGATAACACCTTTTGTAATGCCATACTCATCGGAAATAAGCCCATAGCTGACACTTTTTTCCTTAAAAAACTGCAGGGCTTTGTAAACCGAGGTATTTTCTGACAGGTAAACAGGTTCACGAAGGTATTTAACTAACTCAAAATCTGCTTTATTTACATTGAGAAAAAGGTCTTTCAATAAAACAACGCCTTTAACATTATCGGGATTTTGGTCATAAACCGGATACATTGTGTGTAAGTCTTCGCTGACAATTTTTTCAATTTCTTCGCGACTATGATTCAGTCCCAAAAATATCAGGTCAATTCTGTTAGTCATCAGCGAAACAACTTTTCGGTCTCCGAGGATGAGTACCCTTTCCATGATATCCTGTTCAATTTCGTCTACCGCTCCGCCTTCGGCTCCTTCCTGAATGATGGCTTTAATCTCCTCTTCTGTCACCTGTGCATCCGACTTTGGCTTTATGCCCAAAATTCGCACAATAAGATCCCCGGTAAAGGTAAGCAGCCAAACAAAAGGCATAGTTATCACAGATAAAATGTTCATGGGTCTTGCTACAAACTTTGCTATAGCCTCTGGGTTTGATAAACCAATCCGTTTTGGGACCAATTCTCCCAGCACCAGCGATAAAAAGGTGATAAAAACAACCACAACAATCACAGCAATTGTAGGCGCATAAGGTCGAAAAAAATCAAATTTTTCAAAAAACACTTTTACGTCTTCAGTCAGCGTTTCTCCTCCAAAAAGCCCGGTTAGAATTCCAATAAGCGTTATACCAATCTGAACGGTTGATAAAAATTTGTTAGGTGCATTCGCAATGTCCAAGGCTGCCTTTGCTGCTTTATTCCCCTTTTTTGCCGATAGCTCCAGCCTTGTTTTACGCGAAGATACAATTGCAATCTCCGACATAGAGAAAACCCCGTTTAGCAGTACCAACAATAATATAATAAGTATTTCCATTTTTAAATTTTTAAAATTTAGACGACAGACGCAAGACGAAAGACAATAATCGATTAACTGGTTTTCAGACTTTAGATTATCAGACTTCAAATAAAAACAATAAACTACAAATCGATGAACTTATAACTATGAACGTTTAACTTCCAAACGAGACCAACTACCAACATACCAAAAAGCCAACTGACAAATAAGCATTTACCCTTCACAAACATCAGCCCATTCAACCTTACAAACCTTAAACAAATCATTGGGAGCACAGGAGAAAAGTAGTCCTCTGGTTCCGGCATTTACAAATATTTTTTCACAATTTTGAGCATTTATATCTAGATAGACCTGCAGATTTTTTTTTGTTCCTATTGGTGAGCATCCGCCTCTGATATAACCGGTTAGTTTTTCAAGGTCTTTTATTGCAGCCATTTCAACTTTTTTATTTCCACTGGCGGAAGCTGTTTTTTTTAACGACAACTGTCGGTTACCAGGTATGACAGACATTATAGTTCCGCTTTTATCACCATTCAATACCAGGGTTTTATAAATAATTTCCAATAAAAGTCCATTATCGGCAGCGATTTTTGCTACATCCAGATTTTCACTGTCATAAGTATATTCAAGTGTTTCGTACTTGATTCCCTGACTGTCCAAAATCCTTAGCGCATTTGTCTTTTTCATCCCATGTTTTCTGCAAATATAAATAATTGTTATCGGCAGCACTTTATAATTGACTTCATTTCTTTTTTGCTTAAGGAAATAATACTAATTTCACATAGGGGTAAAAATACCCAAATACCATCATCAAACTGAATTAGCGTTTAAAATTAAAAATTAAAAGCATAACATACAATGGTACTAATATTTGTAACACTTGGAATTTTGGCATTTGGCATAGGTCTTGGCTTTTTATACAGCTATCTCATTATGTACACCAAAATATTCGACAGATTTAAAATCAGGGAACAGCAATTGGAAATGCCGCTTTCGAGGGCTGAATTTTACAAAAGAGTACCCCTTATTTCCTTCAATCTGGTTTCTCTTTTTCTGATTTCAGGAGTGGGATTATATTTTGGCGCCGCTCTCTTCAATATGCAGTGGACAGGTGTCGGCATTTTTGTGCTGCATTTTCTTGCCATTCTTTTCATCGATGACCTGATGTTTTATTTCATACACCGTTCATTGCACGATGTAAAATTTCTGCATCAGAAAGTACATAGCATTCATCATCAGGCAAGTCAGCCTTTTCCGCTCGATTTTATTTATGCACATCCGGTCGAATGGCTATCGGGCTATGCCGGTGCTTTTGTAGGTGTATTGGTCATCAATGCCTTTGTTCCTGTCGATGTCTATGCTTTTTGGCTTTGGGGACTTTTCCGCAGTGTACATGAGCTGGACATTCATTCAGGTGTGCGCTCGGTGGTAAGTAAATATATACCGCTTATGGCAGGTGCTGAGCATCACGATTTTCATCATCTGCGTTCAAAAGGCAACTATTCCTCCACCCTCATTCTTTGGGATTGGGTATTTGGAACTACGCTGAAGAGAAAGGGATCTTAGACTCGCCTCATTATCAGGATTTTAAACCGATTATCCGGTCCATTCTAAAATCCTGCTACTGTAGCTAATCAACATGCTCCATTTCCACTATCACAGCTGCGCAGCTCCTGTTTTTTCCTTTGGCACTAAAGGAGATTTTCCCGCCGCTTTTGCTGTAGATTACTTCTGAATCTTTCATCAGCTTTTCGCCCAGCGCCATTTCCACTTTTTGCCTAAAACTGTAACGGCTGCCCGCCGCTTCGATTCTTTGACTGATATTTTCAATCTCGAGCGGATATTTTGAGTAGAGCACACAAAGATAGTCGGTCCCTACTGTTCCATCCATGCGGATATGTTTTTCCTCACTTGGAATGGGTACTTCGTTCTGTTTGTAGGTAAGTGCCGGACTGATGTTTGACGAGTAAGGAAAAACCTGATAAGTTCTGTTGGTCAAATCAGAGCCGATGGCATATACAAAGGCCGGTTCATTGTTACTGATATAAAGCCTGAAACGGGTCCCGGATTTATATGCCCGATCCATACGGTAATTTTTATTTTCTTTAAGATTGGCCTTCATTTCCATTTTATCATCGCGCACATAACGTAATGAGCCCGACAGCACAACCTCGGTATTTTTATTCACATTATCGAACTGTATCATCTCCATCGCCTGATAGACAAAATTGGCAAAATCCTGATACTTAACCCAGATATAGCCACCATTGCCCCAGGTAACACCCCAGCTGTTCTGTATCTCGAAAGCACCGCCATATTTATTATCATCGTAGCCAATCACACACATAGCATGTCTGCCATGAGGATTGGATGGATTATCGTAGGGTGATTCCTGTGGTGTCCAAAGTGCTGATTTGGGATAATGAAAAGAATTGGGACAAATCATGGAAATTACAACCGGATTGCCCTCGGAAAGGCTCTTCTTCACCAGGTCGACTTTTTGTTTGCTGCTCACAGTTGCTCCTTCGTCCCAAAGTTTTGCATAACCCTTGATTTTATATTTGGAGGCAACTTCATAGGCCGATTTTGGAATTTGTACAGGACAATGCGTTTTAAAATCTTTTAGTTTTGGAATGCCGTAATCCTTCATGTTTTTGACACAATCCGACACATATGCACCCCAGCATTTTGGATTTTCGGAACTAGCTCTGTAAATAAAACCATAGGAAAAAACATTGCTGTCGATTGTGGCCTTGTCTGTCCAGCTATTGCGCTTAGCCTCCAATATGGTACGTGCGCAAAAAGCTGTTGCCCAGGCTGCACAAGTTCCGTATTGGCCCTGACTTTGTGGCGTAGGTGCCCATTTTTTCAAAGATGCGGAAGCTTCGATGTCTCTGTAATTATCATTCGAAAGTCTTGCCTTTACATCGAAAGTTTCGTAAAGTAAATCCGGTTCAGAAGGTAAACCCATTGGGAAAAGCGGACCATCTTCATCCTGTGCAGATACAAGGGATAGGCTGGCAAGCAAAAAGGTAAGCGTAAGAATTTGTTTAAGCATTGGTATTATATTTTTCTGGGCTAATTTCTTTTTCTAAAGATAAAGTTTCCGCCCTCATCACCTGCCTGAGGCAATACGCCAAATTGAGGAATATGGTTGTTGGGGCTATTGTAAATTACTGCCGGTTTAATTTTTGAATACAAGGTCTCGGCACTCAGACAACTTGTGGTGTTTTCCTTCAGTTTTTGCGATAGGTATTTAAAAAAGATGCTTTCATCGGGCACAATTGTATTTGCGCCGCTGGTCATAGCGCGACGGCTTTTCATTTTTGCCATTTCTTCGCAGGCAAATTCTTCGGCATCGCGGTAAGCACCTGTAAAAATTGACCCGCTGAAACAGGCGTCGGCAATAATAAGTGTATGCTTTGCCTTCATACCATTCATATAATCCCTGAGTTCGGCATTCGATAACCAGGCCATACGGCTTTCTTTGGCCGCATCGCTTGGCAACCAGTAACCCACTTCATTTTTGACAATGCCATGGCCCGAATAATAAACCAAAAGGTTATCATTAGGCCCAAGACGTTCCTGAAGATAAGCCAATTTGTTGATTATCATTTCTTTGGTAGGATTTTTCAGCAGGGTAACATCTGAGGGTTCGAAGCTATAATTTTGGGTAAGGACATTCTGCAGTTCGGTAGCATCGGCAATCGGTTTTTCCAAATCTCGGAAGGACATATCCTGATAATTTTCGACAGCGATGAGCAATGCATGATAATTGCCCGATTTAGCAGCCGACTGATATTCGATGGTTCTTTTCTCGGAACGGGTTGTTTTTGAGG
>JBIPOO010000395.1:0-3014 GCA_044379045.1 Saprospira sp. | reverse complement strand
CTAAAACGACTTACAAAAATAATAGACATCAAATCGAGTGGACCATTTATGAAACGGCTGAGCCCAAATTTTGATTTACCGTGTTTTCGTGGAAAATGCTGTACTACTTTTTCTCCAATTTTTTTGAAGCCTGCAGCCTTGGCAATGACGGGAATGTATCGGTGCATTTCACCATAGACCTCAATGTTTTTAACCACATCATTTTTATAGGCCTTCAATCCACAGTTCATATCATGCAGCTTAATGCCACTCATCAATCTTGTTACGCCGTTATAAATTTTGGTAGGGATGGTTTTACTGATTGGGTCGTACCTCTTTTTTTTCCAACCCGATACCAAATCAAAACCATCCTTTGTAATCATGCTATAGAGCGCTGGAATTTCATCTGGCGAATCCTGCAGGTCTGCGTCCATAGTGATTACAACATCTCCGCTAGCCTTTGCAAAAGCCAGATTCAAAGCTGCCGATTTTCCATAATTTCTTCTAAATTTAATGCCTTTGACAGCAGGATTTTGAGCAGCCAGTGATTGAACAACATTCCAGGATTTATCGCTGCTGCCATCATCGATCATAATAATCTCGTAACTGAAATTATTTTCAATCATCACTTTTCTAATCCAGGCTTCGAGTTCTGCAAGGGAGTCTTCCTCGTTGAGCAGCGGAATCAGGACAGATATATCAGTATGGTTAATTTTGTTAGACATTGCAAGTAAATTCTTAACTTATTATTTTTGTCTTGCCAAAAAGCTGACAGTTGCAGATATTACTATTCCCCAAAGTAAGCTAAAAATAAAATTGATAGCTGCAGATCCCTGAGGGGTAAAATGAAAACTTACTTTTTGAGAATGCAAATTTAAACCTTTTTCAACTAAAGCAGAATCAGATGAGGTCAATTTATAGCTTTCACCTTTTTCTTTTATCTGATTGTTAAGCTGAGTGTTATACATTTGATTCGATCTTTTGTTCATGTAAAATTCCTTGTATTTTTTATTATAGTCGGGGGCAACGGCAGTTTGAAAAATAAAAATGCAAAAAGCCATGTAAGTGCCAAGTAAAAGTGCACTCAGCATGCCAAGTCCAAAGGCAGCCCCGAAGCCCATTCCACGAGGTGCATATTGCATTCTGAATCCCATAATAGACCAAATAATGCAAGCAATTATGGCAATCCTAAAAATCCATTCTATCCAACCTGAAAGCGATATGCCAATTATATGCAAAAAAATCAGCGCCACAAAATAGCCTAACCCACAGAGGGAACTTACGTAAAGTGCTGTTTTAAAAATGTTAGAAAACTTTATATTCGCCATAAAATTTTTATAAAAGTTCAGGTATAGACTAGTTTAGCTTTCGGTATAACATTGATTTTAGAATTCAGGTTTTTCGCGCTTGATCAAAAACGCGGTGAAAAGCGCTGCAACAAAACCAACAATTATCTCCAGCATAACACCAATATCGAATAATCTGGGACCAAAATATCCTTTTCTGAAGGCTTCGAGTTGCTGTTCAAAAATCTCTTGAGGTATTTCCTGATTTCGGTACTCCTGAAATATTTTCACTGCAATTTCTCTTGCCTGTTCTGAAAGTGAAGGATCGACATAGTTAAACAAGATATAAATCACCAGAAATTTGATAAGATATGCAATGATAAAAATTTGGAAAGAAGTTTTTAGCGCCTCCTGAAAATTTATGAATGGCTCAGCCCGCATCGATCGTTCGCGCCAGCTTCCAACAATCATACCGATGAAAATAAAAATCCAGCTAAATTTTTCATATCCGCTGAGCAGGTTTATTGGTTTATTGAGATAAAGCCCAACGATAAAGGCCATTGCCAGTAGACCTGTTACGAGTCCGTAAACTATACTTGCTTTCATAGCCTATGATTCATTCAACATTTTCCACAATTTATCTTTCAATTCGATTAGTCCAACTTGTGCAACAGAGGAGATGAAAACATGAGGTATTTTTTTGGGCAATCCTGCCTTCATAAGTTTTTTCAGTTCGTCATCAATCAGGTCACATTTTGTAATGGCTAGCAGACGTGGTTTATCGAGCAGTTCTTCGTTGTACATTTCGAGCTCGTTTACCAAAATTTCATATTGTTTTTTTATGTCATCAGCATCGGCTGGTACCATAAAGAGTAAAACAGCATTTCGCTCAATGTGTCGCAGAAATCTAAGCCCCAATCCGCGACCTTCGTGTGCACCTTCTATAATTCCGGGAATATCGGCCATTACAAATGACTTATTATCACGGTAGTTCACAATGCCCAGGTTTGGAACTAATGTAGTAAAAGGATAATCAGCAATTTTGGGTTTTGCAGCACTTAAAACAGATAGCAGGGTAGATTTTCCGGCATTTGGAAAACCCACAAGACCCACATCTGCAAGGACTTTTAACTCCAGAATGACCCATCCTTCCTCACATTCCCCATTGGGAGATACGTAGGTTGGTGTCTGATTTGTAGCGGTGCGATAGTTCCAGTTTCCCTTTCCACCATGGCCACCTTTCTTGAGAATTTCAGATTGACCTTCCTCTGTAATTTCAAAAAGAATTTCTTCAGTTTCGGCATCTTTTACTACCGTTCCCAGAGGAACGTCCAGTATAATATCAGGACCGTCGGCACCGGTCATTCGCAATCCTGCACCATTAGTACCCTCGATTGCATGTACATGTTTGGTATATTTGAGGTGAAGCAGCGTCCACATTTGAACATTACCTCTCACAATGATATGACCGCCACGGCCACCATCGCCACCATCAGGTCCACCTTTTGAGGTAAGTTTGTCCCTATGGAAGTGCATAGAACCTTTTCCGCCGGCTCCTGAACGGCAGAAAATTTTTACATAATCAATAAAATTTGGGCTATCGGCCATAATCAGAAGCTTTTAATTAGTGAAGTTTTATAAAATACCAACGCTCTCCGCCTGGGAGAGCGTGGATAAACTATGTCAAATGATTTTTAAACAATTTATTTTTATACAAGGTTTTAGGCAGAATAATCTGAGTAGGGAAAA
>JBIPOO010000394.1:0-3019 GCA_044379045.1 Saprospira sp. | reverse complement strand
CGGAAGATCTTGTACTCATCAATCAGAACGACCTCAGCATAGATATGGCTCAGGCTAGGGGTATTGCAACAACAGGCGATGCCGAATTTGGATTGTATTACTACTCGCCCAGGGTTTATGCCGGAATTTCATCGGCCAATCTGGTACAGAGCCGACTTAATTTTTCGGGTGTTAACAATGCAAAACTTTTCAGACATTATTTTGCTGTAGTGGGTGCCAAATTCCCTGTTAAAGGCGATGACCTGGCTCTTGAACCCTTTGTAAATTTCAGAATGATTAACAACCTTCGACCGCAGCTCGATGCAGGTTTGCAGTTCAATATCTACAATGAGCAAATCAAGGCTGGTTTGCTTTATCGTACTTCGGGTTATGCATCTATTTTCTTTGCAGCATCTTATGATGATAATTTTTTGGTCAGTTTTTCAGTCGATTTTATTGTGAATGGTCTTGCGAAATATGGGGCTTTGAACTATGAAAGTGTTTTGGGGTATAATTTTCCGGAATTGAGGTAATTTAACGAAAAGTTTAATTACATACCTAGTTATCAATAACCTTAACCTAAAGCAAATTTTTACTATGAAATTTATAAAATATCTGTTTTTTTTATTGTTTGCATCAAATTCTTTTGCGCAGTTACAAAATAATAACTGGATTTTTGGTTATGGTGGGTCTGTTAATTTTTCAGGAGTAAATCCAGTATCGAGTTTGGTTTCCATTAGCTCTAATGAACAAACTGCAAGCGTTTCTGACCTTATTACAGGTCAATTACTTTTCTACACGGATGCAAGAAATGTTTGGAATGCCAACAATCAGGTGATGCCAAATGGTGCAGGTTTATTAGGTGGTTTTTTTACTTCATCTACTCAAGGAGTCTTAATAGTACCTTTCCCTGACAACAATCAAAAATATTATATATTTACGCTCGATGAGATTGAAATTCAACCGGGCAATCCGGTTACAGATGATGGTTTACGCTACAGCGTAGTTGACATGTCACTGAATGGTGGATTGGGAGATGTTGAAGTAACAGGAATGAACACACAACTTGCTTCAGATTTGACCGAAAAATTAATTGTTATTAGAAGTCCTCAAATTCAAGGTTTTTGGATTATTGCTCACAAACGAACCGTAAATGAATTTTTAGCATGGAGAGTTGATGCCTGTGGAGTTAGTTCACAACCAGTCGTAAGTAGAGTAGGTTCATTATTTTCAAGTATTCCAAGTATTGGAACAAATGAAGGTTGGGCAGGAGCTATGGATGCTTCCCCAAATGGAGATAGAATTGGTATGCCTGTCGACTACAGTAATCGAATTGAATTTTTTGATTTTGATAAAACTACCGGAATAGTTAGTAATCCTCTAACCGTAACTGTAACTGACGACGCAACCCCACCTTTTTTAAGAAAGTATGGAGCCTGTTTTTCGCCTGATGGGTCAAAATTTTATTATACTAATACCAATTCAATATATCAACTAGATCTTTCTAATTATACAGTTCCGGCAATTACTTCCTCCTTTACTTTGATTGCTTCAACCATGTCTGCATCGATACCTTATCCTTGTTTTCAAATAGAACAGGCTCCAAATAATAAATTATATGTTGCAATTGGAAATTCTCCAAGACTCGATGAAATTTCTAATCCAAATGCGCCAGGTTTGGCATGTGGTTATGTAATTAATGCTGTAAACTTAGCCCCAGGGGTTTGCCAACTAGGTTTGCCCGCTCAAGTTCCGCTTGGAGGCTTTACGGCCTGTAATGCCAATCCTTGTCCATTCAATTTAAACCTTACCGTAGTTCAACCATCTTGTGGAAATAATGATGGATGTATTTCCTTCAATCCTTCTCCAACCGATACCTACTTTTATCTTTGGCCTTTCCCTACGAATTTTTTGGTAGACAGTGTTTGTGGTCTTGCTCCAGGTACTTACCAAATTAGAATTACAAATTCCGGTGGATGCTCTATTGATACGACTATTATTTTAACTAATATTTCTAATCCAGTACAGGGGCCTCCACAAAATATTAGCGCCTGTAATGGTTATACTACGCCTAGTGGTGTAACATACAGTATTCCTGGAAATTATGCCATTTCAGACACTTTAACTAATTCTGTGGGATGTGACAGTATCATTAACATAAATCTTACAATTACTGGACCTATTCAGCTTCCAGTGCAAAATATAAGTGCCTGTGCTCCTTATACAGCTGCCTGGGGGACAAGCTATACACAAAGCGGAACTTATTCCGATACTATTTTCACTGCTGGTTGCGATAGTCTGCTCACGATAAATCTCGATATTTTACAAAGTCCTACGGTCAGCATCAGCGGCGACAGCAGCCTTTGTAGTGGCGAAACAATCACACTCAATGCCCTTGCAGGAAATACTCAGAGCTATCTCTGGTCCGACGGATCAACTGCAGCGCAACTTATTGTGAGCAATGGAGGCACTTACAGCATTACGGTCGAGAATAGCTGCGGACAAGTGACATCTTCCGTTAGTGTTGTGGAAGTAGATTGCGATTCTACAAGCTGCGAATTCCTCATTCCCAACGCCTTTACACCCAATGGCGATGGAACAAATGACAACTGGTACATTCAGTGCATCGAGCTTTATCCGGACAACGAGGTGCAAATTTTCAACCGTTGGGGACAGCCCGTATTTACAAAAGCGAATTATGCAGGTGATTGGGACGGAACCTTTTCCGGACAGAATCTGCCCGATGCTGCTTATTATTATATTTTAAAAATTACGCTTCCTGCGCCAGTTGGCCCTGCAACATTTACCGGATCGGTTTCAATCATCAGATAAAAATTGACAACAATGAAAAATATAATCATTCCTATAATCGCGCTTTTTATTACCAATGCTCTTTTGGCGCAACAAGAGCCACAATTTACACAGAACAATGGACATAATGCCTTTTTGGTGAATCCGGCAGCGGTCGGTTCCGATAACAGGCAATTGCTTCGCTTTTTTGTAAGACAGAACTGGGCCTTTTTCAACGATGCGCCAATTA
>JBIPOO010000120.1:0-11072 GCA_044379045.1 Saprospira sp. | reverse complement strand
ATCGGGATGTGATAAAGAGCCGCCAATGCCTTTTAATCCATTCGATACGCTGACTTATCCAGGCAATCAGATTCCACAGATTGACATTGATTCCAGTACTTTTTTGGGATTACACCATCATATTTTCAGCAAATCATGTAATGTGCCAGGTTGTCACGACGGAAGTTTTGAACCCGATTTCAGAACCGTTCAAAGTGCTTATAATACACTGGTTAGACATGGAATAGTGAAAAATTATCCCAGCAATCCATTAGAGTTTCGTGTATTTCCGGGAGACAGGACAAAATCGATGTTGTGGAAACGAATCAGTATTCATAACCCTCCAAATTTTGAGCAAATGCCATCGAGCGGAAATGCTTTACCGCAGCATGTTCAGGAAAAAATTGGTGCATGGATCGATTCAGGCGCAAAGGATATTTTCGGAGCCAACCCAACACAGAGCAGTTTGCAACCCAGCGGAATTGGTCTATTGGCTTACTTGCCCAATCAGGGCAATCAAAGAATTGACACAGTTAGAGGCGGACAAATATATCAGCCATTTTTGGCACCTGCATCGCAAGACATTGATTTATACTTTTGTTACCTGGAGGAAACTCCTGCGGGCGATACCATTTTTGGCAATGCCTTGTCTGTAAATCAGATAAAATTTTCCAAAATTCCTTTCGATTTTACCAATGCTGTCAGCCGTACTATGACTGTAAATCCATTCAGTCCGCTATTGTCTAATTTTGCTTTCAGCAGTATCAACGTTGGTTTTCCGCTCATGTACACGCACAAGGTGACCATCAATCCTGCGGCTTTGGGTTTTCAGCCCGGCGATATTGTATACATACGCACCTATGTCAAAGATACTGATCATCCCACAGCGACCGAGATTCCTCAGGTAAGTGCGCAGCCTGCTTTTATTTTGTATTATTCGATGATTTTGCAATGATGGTCTAAGTTTTCAGGTCCTAAGTCACTTGTCCTGAATGTTGTAGTTTGCAAATCACCTTTTAAAAATTAGTTGATGTATGTTTCAAAAATTATTAATAATTTGTCTTTTGTTACTTTTTTTTGCCTGTAAAAAGAAAGACAATCTGACAATTTCAGAAGTCCCAAGTATTGAATTAATAGCTGTTAATAAAACTGAGATTAAAGAATTTTCAGACTCTCTCGTCTTTACAATTGCTTATCGCGATGGTGACGGCGATTTGGGAACAGCAAGTCCCGATTCAACCGTAATTGAAATAACAGATAATCGCGACCCTCAAAATCTGGTTTTCGGTTATCATCTGTCGCCTCGTTCGCCAAATGGGACAAATCTTATTGTACAGGGGCAATTACAGCTTGTCCTAAAAAATATCATCATCCTCAACAGTGCTAACAATTCAGAAACTACCAGCTTTAGTATCAGAATCAAAGACCGCGCACAAAATTGGAGTAATATGGTGGAGACGGGGAGTATAAGTGTGATTAGGTAAGGTTGAATGCATCAATTAGTCTTAAAAAATCATCCATGGTTTTTTACGATTTTTAATTTTATGTCATATATTGCACTTACATTATAAGCAAAACCGAATCTTATGTGCACTATATGGACTTCCACGCCCGGCGGCTCAAAAGACAGGCGCCTCTACATCCTTGAAAATAATACCTTTTGGACTTCTACAGCTGGCGGCTCAAAAGATGACCGCCTTTTTATCATCGATGGAACGACTATTTGGTCATCCACTCCGGGTGGCTCAAAAAACGATCGACTTTTTATTATCGATGGCATTACCATCTGGTCATCCACGTCCGGTGGTTCAAAAAATGACCGCCTTTATATAGTAGATGGAAATACTGTCTGGTCTTCCACTGCCGGCGGTTCAAAAGACAGAAGACTCTATATTATTGACGGAGATACCTTATGGACATCGACAGCTGGTGGATCTAAAGATGATCGAGTACTCATTGCTGAGGGCGGCTGTATGGGGAAGATTTCTGTATTGGCTTGTTTGATGGCTAGGTTTTGAGTAATTTTTTTTAAATATATTTGATGAAAATAAGATTTTGACAAGTAGGTACGATAACCGGCTCCACGATTGTTATAAGCGGATACGATAAATGACACACACATGCAACCAACCAACAGCTCTCTCACTGAAATAGAAAATTTTTCAGAACCCAAAAAAGCAGCATTCACGCCTGCTTTTTTGCTTAGTGACTTAATACTGCGTTTTTTGGTGCATTGGTTGTTTTTACTCAATATAATCGGCCCGCTTTTGTTTTGGATAGTTCAGCTTTTGTTAATTCCGATTACAACCTTAGTTTTGCTTTATAGTGCAAGTGGAAGGGAAAGCCAATGGAAAGCGTATATTAAGAAAAAAGAAAATATTAGCGATGATTTTAAAGTTGAGATAGAAAACAGTCCTAAGTCTGTGCTTTTTGGATTCTTGAATTTTGTATTAGGACTTTACATTTCATGGCAACTTTATAGCAGCTATTTTTCATTTTGGTTGCTGCTCTTGCTATTTATAATAACATTTATTACCTATGGTTTTTATGTTATGTTCATTTATACGCTTTCGTATGGAAAAATTCCAAAAGAAGGTCAAGCATCCGATTATGACAAAGAAAAAAATGAAGTTGACCGAAATGATATCAGATTGATAAATCTTGAGGTGGCGGTAAATGGTTTTTCTCAGAGAATTGACACATACACAATTGAGAGTGCCTTGCTTGGAGCCTTGGCCTTTTCCTGTTTTCTGACCATTTTGGGTGTAGACCCACAATTACCGGCAGATGCAAAACTATTAACTTTTGAGATAAAGGAATTGTTCACATTGCTTTTGAAATTTGATATAGCAGGTATTCAAAATTTATTCGAAGGTTTTAAGTTTTATACAGTTGCCAATATATTGTCAGTATTGGCCTTCGAAGCATTAGTCTGTGCATTGTTATACCTAATGGTCATAGTGAAACGAATACATTTTTACAATAATCTGGATAATGTTCAGAAAAATATTCAGATAGCCAAGAGTTATAACCAGAAAGAAGAAGAGTACGATTTGCTTTGTATTCAAAACATTGACAATGAAGATTTTCAAAATCGGAAAATTGAATTAACCGAAAAAGTTAAAACCTATTCAGACCGAAGTGCTCAAAATCTTGAAAAGCTTAAAATGGTTATGAAATATATGACATTTGTCAGGGAGACTGCGCTGTTTATTTTTGTGCTTATTATTGCCACATCGGCCTGTATTGTATCATTTTACACAGGAATGGTTTTTATATTACTTTACCTGCTTTTTTTACTGATGCACAATAGGTTATTTCTTAATTTACTTGCTAAATTAGAATTTTTAAAATTTAATAAAACAGTTTCAAAATGATCTTTCATTCCCAAATCAGCAAAATCAAAATCTTACAGGGCGATATTACCAAAATGCAGGTCGATGCCATCGTCAATGCAGCCAACAGTTCGCTCTTGGGTGGGGGAGGCGTTGATGGTGCCATTCATCGTGCAGGTGGAAAATCGATTTTGGAAGAATGTATGAAGATAAGGGAGAAACAAGGCGGATGCGAGGTTGGCGAAGCTGTTATCACAACAGCCGGAAATTTACCTGCTAAATTTGTCATTCACACAGTAGGTCCTATTTGGAAAAGCGGAACAATGGGCGAGCCAGCACTTTTAGCCAATGCATACAAAAACAGTCTGCAGCTTGCTGTCGAGCATCAGGTCGAAACAATTGCCTTTCCAAATATTAGTACCGGTGTTTATCATTTCCCAAAAGAAAAGGCTGCCCAAATCGCAATTGATACTGTTTTGGAATTTCTCGAAATGAATCAAGGCATCAAAGAAGTTGTATTTGTCTGTTTCGATGATGAGAACTTTGAAATTTACAAAAATTTCATTTTAAAATAATATAGCGCAATATATTATTCTGTTTTAGAGTTAATTAAGTGTTCATTTGTTGATATTTATCAATTTATCCTAAGAAAGTATTAAAAAACTACAGATAGAAAGAATAAATATCAAAAACTAAGTTATCTTTGTGACGTTCCTAATTTAAATTTTAAATCTTCTAAATGGGGGTAATTTTGGGGTCATGAAAAAGATTCTTACATTATTGCTGCTTTTTTTGAGCATATCTATAAATGCTCAAACTTCTGATACTCCTGTATCGGTAAACCCTATTATTGAGCCAAAAGACTACCTGACTATAGCTGATGTAATGCCTGTTTTTCCAGGATGTGAAATGCTTGTAAATAAAGATGAACGATTCAGCTGTTCCGAAATGCAATTTGTACGTTTTGTTGAACAACATATAATTTACCCAAAACAGGCTTTAGAAATGGGCTGTGAGGGTGTAGTTTACATTAGTTTTATTATCAATAAAGAGGGAATGCTTGAAAACGTAGAAGTTGCAAGGGATCAAACCCCTGGTTGTGGCTTAAAAGAAGAAGCACTAGATATTGTTAAAAGTTTTAACAACACTGAAATCAGATGGGCTCCCGGGGAACAAAACGGAGAACTGGTCAATATAAAAATGATGATACCAATAAAATTCGGTACCGAAGCATACAAAAAAAGCTTCAAGAAAAAGAAAAATTGAAAAGGTCCTTAAGGGACCTTTTTTTATGCAACTATTTAAATGTTTATTATCACAAAGTTGATTGTCGTGTCGTAGGTTTTATTTTATAAATTTACGAATTATAAAAAAAGGTTTCCTATATTTACGCGAAATTCTTAAAAAAACAAACCCATGAAAAAATTTCTTCTTTTGTTTATTTTAATGGCAGCATTAAGCATTCATGCTCAAAAATACGATAAAATTTTAAGTGCCAACAATTGGAAAGTTGTAAAACTCGCGGGTCAAAAAGCTCCGGAAGGGTTGACAATGATCTTTAATTTTAAAGGATCGAAAATGACTATCGGAAGTGAATATAATAAGGTAACTTATTTTTTTCAATTTGATAAGAAAAATATAATTATCAGATCCGAGGGGAAAAAAAATATATGGAAAATCGTTAAGCTCAATAAAAATGAATTCATCTTCAATGATGAAAATAATGCACAGATTGAACTTGTTAAAACAGATGAGGATTTTCCTGCCCTTAGCATGAAAAAGGAGGAGGAAGAAAACTTTTTACCTCCGCCTCCACCTCCGCCTCCACCTTATCCTGATGATGAAGAAAATGATAATGAAACTGCATTAGTCGATGAGGAAAACACAAAAGAGCCAGAAATATTTGCTATTGTAGATGAACAGCCGTCTTTCCCTGGATGTGGTGACATCTTAGATAAAACAGAACGTCAAAAGTGCTCCGATAAAAAAATGGTTCAGTTTCTGGGTCAAAATGCCGGATATCCTGAAACTGCTCGTGAAGCTGGATTCGAAGGAACTGTGTTTATTCGTTTTGTGGTTGAAACAGATGGGTCTATCTCAAATATTGAAGTAATCAAAGACATGACACCGGGAGGTGGCTTAAAAGAAGCTGCGCTTAGTGCCGTTGAAGCCATGAATGAAATGCCTGGAAAATGGAAACCTGGCATGCAGCGTGGCAACCCTGTAAGAGTTAGGGTTGTTGTGCCTGTCAAGTTTAAACTGACAGATGATGATATCATAACTTATTCTATTGAAACAGATTATAAAGCAAAAGGCAATGAAGCTAATTTATTGGAAGGGGTATGGCAACTTACATTTATAAATAGTATTGAAATACCCGAGCAGGATAATTTGCGTTTAGAATTCAAATCGAATTCAGATTTAATTTTTTCCAATAATGAGGGAATTGCTGAAAAGAGTAAATGGAAATTATCAAAAGGTTCCAAAAAGATTGAGATTATTGATGCCGACGCATCAGCAACTGACTTTTGGGGAATCAAATTTTTGAGTAAAGATGAAGCCATCCTTATTGATGTTGAGATTGGTGAAATGAGACTTAAAAAATCTAAGTAATAAACAGCCTGGTGGATGATTATATTTTTTATGAGAATCCCGCTGCAAAGGAAGTTTGACATATTGTAAAACTTGACAAAAACAAGCTAATTATCAAGGATTTTGTCAATAAACTAAGGTTTAAATGTATAAGAACTGGAGAAGTCCTAATTGACAAATAAGATTAAACTTTTAATAATTTCGTATCATTCTATCTCGATAAAAATAAACTTTCATGAAAAATCTTTTGCTTTTACTTTTGACTTCAATTATTAGTGTTGCCTCTGCACAGGATATTGATACAAAATTGCTTGTTAATAGTTGGAAATTTGTTAAAATGGGTGATGCTGAATTGCCTGAAGACTTGACTATGATTGCCAAAATTTCAGAATCTACCATAACTATTGGTTCTCAAATATCTGTTACGTCCTGGAATTATGAACTGGATGAAAACAATACCCTTGTTTTAAAACTTGAAGATGGACAAGAAGAAAAATGGGAAATAAAAAAACTTACTGAAACAGAATTTATATTTAGCGAGGGAGAAGTTGGAAATTTTTATCTTGTAAGAACGGATGAAGAACTACCCGCAGTTGTTGCTCCCGTAGAGGAAGAACCTTTAGAAGAGCCAATGATATATAATATTGAGACTGATTATAAAGCCTCGAAAAAAACCGGAAAATTATTGCAGCATAAATGGGACGTACAAAGTGTAAGTGGACAGCCAGCTCCAGAAGGCGTCACACTTTCAATAGAATTTAGAAAAGATTCAAAAATTGTCCTGGTTTCGAATGGAAATTCAATAGAAAGAGGCAGCTGGAAATTGGGTAAAGACGGTAAAAAAATTGAAGTAAAAGACAAGGAGGATGGTATAGAAGAAGTCTGGGGCATCAAAGTTTTAGATGAAGACAAACTCATTATCATAGATCAAAAATCAGGTGAAATTGCGATGAAAAAAGCAGCTAAAACTAAGAAATAAATACTTTCAGCAAAACAAAATAGCCTAATGAAAAATTTAATAATTTTCGCTTTCCTATTGACTGCATCTATTGCTTTCGCTCAAAAATTCGAGAAAAAACTACTTGAAAATAAGTGGTTGACAATAAGTGTAAATGGAAATAAAGCGCCTGCTGATTTTGTTGTGATCATAGAGTATACAAAAGAATCTATGATACTGGAGGGGCATTCTACTCCTTACAAATTTATTGGGAATAAGATTTCTTTTAACCCGGGTAATGGGCTTATTGAATGGGAAGTTGTAAAACTTACAAAAAAGCAGCTTTTTATAAGAAATGAGGATAAACTTCTTGTCAAAATGAAAAAAATCTGAAAGCCTGTAAAATTTACAATGATTTCGGAAGAAGAAAAGAATCAAAACCCCTGGAAAACCATAAGTTCGGCATTAAAATATGAGAACAAATGGATTTTCGTAACTGAATCTCAGGTTATTAATCCTTCAGGCAATCCGGGAATTTACGGAAAAGTACATTTCAAAAATATTGCTGTGGGAATTGTTCCGCTCGATGACGATAATAATACCTGGCTCGTTGGTCAATACCGCTATACACTTGATGAATATAGCTGGGAAATGCCTGAAGGCGGTTGCCCAATAGGCTCAGAATCGGTTTTAGATACTGCAAAAAGAGAACTACTTGAAGAAACTGGCCTTATTGCAGAGAATTGGTCAGAACTGATGAAATTGCATACTTCAAATTCTGTAACCGATGAAGTGGGCTATGCCTTTGTTGCCCGAAAACTTAGTCAGTCTGTTGCTTGTCCGGAAGAAACAGAAGATTTGCATATCTGGAAATTGCCTTTCGAAGATGCCCTGCAAATGGTGCTGGATGGCAAAATAACCGATGCCTTTACCTGCATGGCTTATTTGAAGTTAAAGGTTTTGATGGATAAAGGTCTCTTTTAGAGATAAAAAAAGCCCCAAAAGTGGGGCTTAAAATCATTAACTTTTATTTCAATGTCCTATACCTTTAACTGTAAGCTCAGCTTCTTCCGATTGGAAAAGGGGAAAGTTTTTCATATATTCATTGATTTCGCCCTTTACATTGCCAATAATCTGTTCATTGTCGGAATTGGTTAATATTCTGTCAATCCACTCTACAGTTTTAGTGCAGTCCTCTTCTTTGAAACCGCGTGTTGTGATTGCTGGAGCGCCGATTCTGATACCTGAAGTGACAAGTGGGGACTGTGTATCGAAAGGCACCATGTTTTTATTTACAGTAATATCGGCTTTGATAAGTGTTTCTTCGGCAAGTTTACCATTCAGGTCTTTACTTCTCAAATCGATGAGCATAAGATGGTTGTCGGTACCGCCTGAGATTATTTTATAGCCTTTTTCTACAAATGCATTTGCCATAGCTTGTGCATTGAGTTGAACCTGTTTTTGATAAGTTTTGAAAGATGGTTGCAAGGCCTCATGAAATGCAACAGCCTTGGCGGCAATAACATGCTCGAGCGGACCGCCTTGCGTACCTGGGAATACTGCAGAATTTAACAAAACTGACATTTTTTTGGCATTGCCGGTTTTTTCCCAAACTTCACCAAAGGTATTTGCGTAATCTTTGCCTAAGAGAATCATGCCGCCACGAGGACCACGGAGTGTTTTGTGTGTAGTTGTTGTAACTATATGGCAGTATTCCAATGGATTCTTAAGTAGTCCAGCCGCGATAAGCCCTGCAGGATGAGCCATATCGCACCAAAGGGTAGCGCCGACCATTTCAGCAATTGCCCTGAAGCGCTCATAATCCCACTCGCGCGAATATGCCGAGGCACCGCAAAGCAGAATTTTTGGACGTTCTTTCAATGCGGTCTGTTCCACTTTGTCCATATCAATCAAACCATTTTCTTCCTCAACACCGTAAAAGACAGGACGATACAACTTTCCCGAAAAATTCACAGGAGAACCATGTGTAAGGTGACCGCCATGTGCCAGGTTAAAACCCATAATAGTGTCACCCGGTTGTACACAGGCAAGGTAGACAGCTGCATTGGCTTGCGCACCTGAGTGTGGTTGAACATTTACATATTCAGCTCCGTATAGTTCTTTGGCACGGTCAATTGCAAGCTGCTCAATTTCATCTACAACCTCGCAGCCGCCATAATATCTTTTGCCGGGATAACCCTCGGCATATTTATTGGTGAGGCAAGAACCCATAGCCTGCATTACCTGCTGACTTACAATGTTTTCAGATGCGATAAGTTCAATGCCTGTACTTTGACGATGCCATTCGGCTTTGATAAGTTCCTGAATTTTAGTGTCTTTCAGCATGATTTTTTCGGTAGTCTTATTTTGTGAACATGATAAAGTACAAAATTACTATTCAGCATAGTTCTGAACAAATATTTCCTGATAAATTACGCAAATATGTTTTTTGTGTTGAAAATTAACTTAAAAAATACTAATATTGACCTTAAAATTTAATTCCATAACTTTAAATCTAACCATATGCCGATCAGATTCGATTCCGGAGAGGACGACAACAACAATAACAACAATTTCAGCAACAACGATGATTTTAATCAAAGCAGCGGTGGTATGGACCGCAGAAATCAGGGCAAGCTTGCTATAATCGGTGTTATCTTATTTTTCTTATTTAAAAATCCAAAATGGGCAATCCCCTTGCTCATCATTGCAGGATTAATTTACTACTTCTTCTTTATGGGGGAGAATACTATTGTTGAATCGCCTCATTAACATAACATGAAAAAAATACTTTGCTTTTTGACCGCTGTACTGATCAGTGCATGTGGTTTATTACCTACCGACTCAGCATCGGATGTGGTAACTGGTTGTTCTATCGATTTGGAAAAATATGATAATGTTGAAGTGTATGAGGCACTGGCTCCCGGAAACAAAAATGATGGGGCATCGAAAGTTTCTCTACTGCGTTATGCACCTCGACGAATGTCACAAGGCCAACAGGGATCCTGCGTGGCTTGGGCAACGGCATATGCTGCATGTACAATTAACGAAGCCAGAGCCAGAGGAATTAGTGGGGATGATGCTGCATTCAGTCCATCCTTTTTATACAATCAGGTTAAACATTCAAATTGCCAGGGCAGTTATTATGAAAATGCACTGTCAAAAGTTGTAGCGAATGGTTTAGTGCCATTTTCTGAATTCAAATATGACGATAGCGATTGTAGCAGATTGCCTAGTCAAAAGCATTTTGAGATTGCTAAAAATTTTAAAATTAAAGGGTACAACAGGCTTACAATAAATGACTATGAATATGTTCCAAACATCGAGGCCATCAAACAGCATCTTCAGCAGGGCGCGCCCGTCGTGATTAGTATGTCTGTTCCCAAATCTTTTTGTAGTGCATACAATGTTGAGGTATGGTCACCAGAATCAAATGAATCTAATTATACCTACGAAAACTACAGAGCAAAAGGCATATTACATAAAATGGATTTCCACGCCATGTGTCTAGTCGGCTACGATGATAATAAATATGGTGGTGCATTTCATGTTATGAATTCCTGGGGCGACGATTGGGGTAAAGATGGACTATGCTGGATTAGTTACAAAAACTTCAAAAAATATGGACTTGAGGCCTATGGAATTTTTCCTACCGAAGCTCGGAAAAAAAATAATGAAGATAATCAAACTGATTTTAAAGTAGAATTTGGGTTGATTGATGCCGATTCTAAACAGAACATTCCATTGAGCCCATTCAGAGGTAATATTTTTAAGACAATTAGTCCAATAAAAAAGAACTCAAAATTCAAAATTGAGGTTTCAAATTCAGAGGCTTGTTACATTTATGTATTCGGTCAGGAAACTGACGGCTCTGTTTATTTACTTTTTCCTTATCTTAAGGATGGAGAAACTACCAGTAAGTATTCACCCTATTGTGGTATCGTAGGTACCAGACATTTTCCATCGGGTAAGGCCAGTCTCAGAGCAGATGAAATTGGAAATGTTGATTATATGTCTGTTGTTGTTTCGAAGAATAAATTAGATTATGTAAGTGTTCTGGAAACCATCAATAATCAAAGAGGTGATTTTGAAACTAAATTAAAGAAAACCTTTGCTAAAGAACAATTCCAAAATCCAAAATTCCGTAAAACCAACAGCACAGTAAGTTTTGAAGCAAAAAGTAGTAATAGCCAATATCTTTTGCCAATAGTTATTGCAATTGATAAAAA
>JBIPOO010000392.1:0-3038 GCA_044379045.1 Saprospira sp. | reverse complement strand
ACCGAAGTGATAGACGCTTTCTTTAAATTAAAAAACGAAAAATAATCCTATGCAAAAAGAACATTTGCTGGCCGAATTAAATGCTTCGTTTAAGGAATTGGACAAATACAAACAGAATAATCCCAAGTCAAACGTCAGAGGTGTTCATATAAATATAGGTAATATAACATATATACAAGGAAATTTATTTATAGATGTCCAAGAAAGTGCCTTCACTTCGCAGTGGACTGCTATAATCAAACTTTCATTTTTGCAAGTAAGATTTTTAATTCCGGAGTGCAACCCAAACGATACTCCCTGTCCTGAATGGTAACAAAAATAAAAAAATGAAAACACTTAAAACATTAAAAATACTCTTACTGTTTTTTCCTCTTATTTCAACCCTATCTTGTGGCGGTTGGTATAAGTATAGAAAAGACTGGGAAAAACAAACTGAAATAAATCCTATTGTCACCGAACAATTTGAAAATTGTAAGGGTCAATTCAGGTATGCAGGGGTCAGCAGAACAAAAGAATGCAAATACGAAGAAATACACTGTTTATCAAACGGTAAAGGATTTTACCTGCTTTTGGGGGTGAACCCTATTAATGACGATATTATTGATACGATTGTGTATCTAGATTTTATACCTAATCCAAAATTTAAAAAATTTAAAAACTATAAAAAAAGATTTGATGATAAACTAGGGGTTCAAAAAATTGAAGCATATCCCTATATCGCAAACGGGAAAGCCTTTTTTAATTTCGAGCATATTGACAGGGCAAGATTAGGTTGGGAACACCCTGTTTATATAAAAGCAGATACTGTCAAAGTTGAGGTAATGAGTGATCGGATTTACGGCTTTACAACTTGGGGTTATATTGAAAACTGGGGCGACGGTCGAATAAGCGGCACTTATCAGGAGGGACTTAAAGAGGGAGAATGGACATATATAAACGCATCTTGGAATGAGGATAAATTGCAGGTCGAATCAAAAGAAATATCTACTTACAGAAAAGGATTAAAAGAAGGCATAAGCAAGGTTTATGATTACGATGCTGTAAGATATGATGCAAACATATGGAATGTTGATTCTATTCTCTGGTATGATAAACCTATGGGTATCTATACTTATAAAAATGGAGCTCATGTAAAGTAAAAGGGCGTTTCTTTATGGTTCTTTGAGACTACTGAAAATCACCCCCGACCTTAACGATTCACAGCTCGACGAGGTAATCGAACTAGTAAAACTGACAAAAATTGAAGGCATTATTGCTACAAACACCAGTACAAGCCGCGAGGGACTGAAAACAGATTCAAATAGACTAAATGAGATTGGCAATGGTGGCCTCAGCGGCAAGCCTCTTGCTAAGCGCTCTACAGAAGTCATCCGCTACCTTGCCGAAAAATCGGGCAAAGCCTTCCCTATCATCGCCGTTGGCGGCATACACAGTGCCGAAGATGCCCTTGAAAAAATCGCTGCAGGAGCAGATTTGGTACAGGTTTATACAGGCTTTGTGTATGAGGGCCCCGGATTGGTGAAGCGGATTAATAAGGAGATTTTGGGGAGGTAATTTTATTTTAAAATTTTCACTGTTCAAAATGTTTAATAAACGGTCTTTATTGGATTTTACAATTGATTGCTGTACATTGGACTTTATTTTTAAAAAAATCCACAAAATTAAAACCTATGAAAATAAAAAAACTGTTCCCGAGAATAATCTTTTTGTGTATCCTGCTTTTTCCAATATTTCTATATGCCCAGCGAGACAGCACTTATACTTCTTTAGAATCTGCACTTTCAAATCCCGATCAGGTGTATTCTCTGTCTATAGCTTATAAAAATATTGAAACATTGCCGGAGGAGATAGGATTACTAAAAAATTTGGAACATCTCTATGCTTTCAGTAATAAAATAAGCAAATTGCCTGAATCTTTTAAAGAATTAAAAAATCTGAAAACCCTAAATTTATTTGGAAATCAGTTTAAGGATTTCCCGGAGGAAATTTGTTCATTGCCCAACTTAACTTCTTTGAACATGGGTTTTAACAATTTAACAAAAATTCCGGCAACTATAAATGGGTTGAAAAAACTTTCAGTATTGAGTTGTGTGGGGAATCTTCTGGAGGATAAACACCTATTTCTCCCGCCAAATCTGGATTCTCTCAATCTAATGTCCAACAATTTAACACAAGTTCCAGAAGCTGTATGGGGCTGCAAAAAGTTAAAGGTATTGGTATTAGGAGGAAATAAAATCAATTCTATTTCACCCAAGTTGAGTAATTTAGAAGAGCTTGTTTTACTATACCTCAACCAAATGCCTTTGACCAAATTGCCTGCTTCTATCGGGAAACTCAAAAAATTGGAAGTGTTGAGTTTGTCTAACAATGCTTTTCCGTACCAAAGAATTCGGAACTTTCCTAAATCTATGACAAACCTCAAAAATATCAAAAATTTAGATTTATCAGAGTTGCGACTAAAGAAATTTCCTCAATGGATTTGTAGTTTAACCGCCTTGGAGGTATTAGACCTAAGGGGAAATGAGATAACTACCCTACCCGATTGTCTCAAAAAATTAAATCATCTGAAAGAAATAAAATCCGGAGACAATGAAATCCCCACCGAAGTGATAGACGCTTTCTTTAAATTAAAAAACGAAAAATAATCCTATGCTAAAAGAACATTTGCTGGCCGAATTAAATGCTTCGTTTAAGGAATTGGACAAATACAAACAGAATAATCCCAAGTTGTTCAATTATTTGCCTGTAGAACTGAAAAACATTGTTTCATTATCACTGATGCAGTTAGAGAAATAGAACGAATATCCTCTGTTAGAGGCGTATACAAAACATAGGCAACATCACAGATATACAAGGAAATTTATTTATAGATGTCCAAGAAAGTGCCTTTACTTCGCAGTGGTCTACTCTTTTCAAACTTTCATTTTTGCAAGTAAGATTTTTAATTCCGGAGTGCAACCCAAACGATACTCCCTGTCCTGAATGGTAACAAAAATAAAAAAATGAAAACACTTAAAACATTAAAAATACTCTTACTG
>JBIPOO010000391.1:0-3052 GCA_044379045.1 Saprospira sp. | reverse complement strand
CAGACAGTTCTCTTATTTGAGCATCTGATAACTTTATTAATCTAAAATTTCCTTTTTTTAGATTTCGATAGCTCAAATTAACAAGCATTACTTTGTCAATTGGGTAAACATTTTCAACAGAAAGACCCAAAGAACGCTCCTTCAATCTCATCATCAAAGACTGAGCATGTCTTGCTCCGTAAGAATCAGGGTATTTTTTAATAATCTCTGAAGCGAGTGTTACTGCTTTTTTGTAATCCCAACGATAGGTCTGCTCTGGAGAAGGATTATATTTAAGGCCCTCAGCTTCGTGCCAGGCTGCTATATAATAAAGGGCTTCGGCAGCTGCATTATTTTTTTCAAACTTTGCGGCAATTTCACTCAATGATTTAATATAAAGTTCATCTTTGTTTGCAATGATAGCATGCTGATGCACCCATTTCAACCTTCTTAGGTTGGCATCGACCAATGCCTCAGGAGATTCATCTTTTGCATGAAAGGCAATCAGCTCCTGAAACATAAGCAAACATCTGAATTTTTCCGAGAGGCTATCTTTTGCTGTAAAACGAAATGCGGTGAAAGTCTTTTCATCGGCCAATGCCTCAGCCTGGTCTATATAAAAGCGATATGCAGGTTTTGACAGATAACTGTTTTCGTTGGAATAAAACCCAATAGCCCTATTGATTAAAAAATCAAATAAAGAAGGTTCCAGTATTACATCGTAATCGCCCAGCAGCAGATCCTTGTAGTCTGCAAGTTTAACGGATTTTATACCAGGATTTTTGATGGATTTTGAATAAAGTTCAAATACTTTTTCGGTTATGCTATTAATGTCCCAAGTGCTTATATCATCAGATTTATTGTCGGCAAGGGTTGTCCTGTCTTTAATTTTGTAAATATGATTTTCAAGATAATTGCTATACATTTCTGCCAACATCGACTGCATAATGGCCTTGATAGGGCCTTCGCTCATTTTTTCGGTCTCGGTCTGAAATCTGTAAATAGCTTTTTCAAGACCGTCCTCCTCCGATTGAATCTGAAATTTATTTGCATAAACCAGCACCTTAATCAATAGCACTGCTTGATTTTTATTTCCGCTATCTTTTCTAATTTTTGCGAGCAATGATTCTGTTTCTTTCAGCGCTGATTCGGGTAGCCCTTTAGCTTCCAGGGAATCGATTATTTTCCATTCTTTTTCATAATTCTGTGCCATAAGTTGGGGATAATAAAAGCATAAAGCCAGGATGAATAATAATTTTAGTAGCTTCATTGGAGTAATTTTAAGGTAGTTTATTTTTTAACATAACAGATGCCAATTAGGAAAGAAATGGCGTGATATACAAAGTTAAGATTTTATTTATTCCTAATTCATATTTTTTTGCTTAGAAAAATAAAGAGCATAGTTTAATATCATTATAATCGACAGCACCTTTAAGTTGTTCAAAAACAGCTTTTAACATTGGTTTTCCAACCGAATTTAAAGTGCCCTCCCGCTGTTCCAATTCGACTTCAAACCAGGCTTTTTCAACTTTTTTTATCATGCTGCCTTTGGGTCTGAAACGGTGAATATTGGCATCGGGGTAAAGTTCTTTAATTTTTTCGAGATGTTGAATGACTGTGCTCATTGCAATTCCACGTTCAACCGAAAGCTCTTCTAAATCCATACCTTGTTCCATAAGTTCTTTTGTAATGAGGTAAGTTGATTTTTTGCTATCTTTCTTTACATCAATCTTTATGCCCTTTTCAAGTTTTTCGATATTTGATTTGATTTCTTTTTCATCCTCAATGCCGCCACTTGCTTTTATAAATAGCAGATTTTCAGCATAGAGGACTTCATCACTTAGGTTTTGCTCGGCATCATCCGATAGTTCTCTGAATCTCTGATCGGCTTTCATGGCCAGCGCATCCAATTCCAAAGCTAATGTATTAAACCCCTTCAGAAATAGCCCCTCCAAACTTCTGACCCTGGAGATCGCTACATAGCCCTGCCCTTTTTCAAAGGTACTACTGAGGTCAATCTCAGCCGCATCGAGTGTCATGCCCTGACTTTTGTGAATGGTAATGGCCCAGGCCGCTCGTAGTGGATACTGTTCGAAAGATGCAAGGGCATTGCCTTTTTCATCTTCGATGGCCCATTTTTCCTTCTCGCAAAAAATACGTTTTCCGTCTTTTAATGCTACAACCGGTGTAGCCTCTGGGGTAAATTCAACAACAGTTCCAAGACTACCGTTTATATAACCCTTATCGAAATTGTTTTTGATGAACATAACCTTAGCCCCAATTTTCAAATGCAGTTGTTCATCTGTTCTGACATTCGACATCAACATTTCGAGTAGTTTGGGGTTTCCTTTTTTCTCCGCGCTAAAAAACATGGCTCTCCCTTCCAATTTTTCCATTTCTCTGGCATTTATACGTTCAACATCCATGTTATGCGTATACAGCCTTGGCACATCTGCCAAAATATTTTTCGAGGCCAACCTAAGCAGCTGCATCGAATTTTCATCCACTGCGCCACGCCTAATTTCATTCAAAATCTTGTCGAGATTATCACCTTTTTGCCTGTGCTGTTCAGTCAAATAACAGATGACAGGAGCCGCTTTCACCCAGGCATCGGACATAAAAGCAAATTTATCGCGGTTGCTCTCTTCTGCTTCTCCAACAGGCGGCAACTGAAAAAAATCACCGCAGAAAATCACCTGCAATCCACCAAATGGTGCTTGGTTGTTTCTTATAAATTGAAGAATATCATTGATAGCATCGAGCTGATTACGGTGTAACATCGAAATTTCATCTATGATGAGTACTTTGGTTTTCTCCAGATGTTCTTTGATGTGTTTTTTTTCGCTAATCGCATTAAGGTCATTCTTAGTCAATGATTTTTTTAAGCCAAGCCCCGACCAGGCATGAATGGTCATTCCATTTATATGTGTAGATGCAATGCCTGTCGACGCTGTTACAGCAACAAGAATTTTTCTTGCTCTCAGGTAGCGAATGTACTGATTAAGGGTATAAGTTTTGCCCGCTCCGGCCGAACCTGTTAGGAAAATATTTTTCCCGGCTTTCATGATTGAAA
>JBIPOO010000390.1:0-3066 GCA_044379045.1 Saprospira sp. | reverse complement strand
ACAGTCGCCGAAGGGTCAATTAAACTTTGAAGTGGCATGATATTGCCATAACCATTTGAAAAAAGCGGCAATTTCCTTAACTCTTCACTTCTAATTCCATTCAACCCGGCCAAAAACTCAAAAAGTATGTGTTTTTGTTTGGCACTAAGATTGGCATGTACCGTTCTTTCGGTAATTTTATTATACAGTGATCTGTCACTGCTAAGGTAATCGAGCTGTTTTTCCAGATGTTTCAAAATTTCGGCGTAATCCTGAATATTGAATTCCAAAACACCAAAACCCAAGGCTTTTATTTCCTCTTTTATGGGCATTGTGCGCACACTCATGAGAAATACATTATCCTGTGCCTGAAGGTCTTTTATTGAAAAATACTGGACCTTTCCTTTGTTATCGGAAAAACGGAAGCATTTCAGGTATTGAAACTTTTCGAGAAAAGCCGAATCAAACTCCAGGTGTTTGAGTTCAGAAACAAAAAGTTCGTACTCAGATTTGCTCAAGTTTTCTACCCAATTATCCAGCAACTGTGCTGAACCTTCTATGATAAGGTCTTTTAGTCCCCATCTTCTTAGTCCCAACTTAGCATTATTGACTGCTTCGTTCATCAACTCTTTATCAGTTTCAACATTATGCCAGTAAAACCATTCCTTACCAATACCCAGACTCATTGGGTCGATATTCAAAGCTGTATCTTTTACAACAACCAGATCTTTCAGGTAAAAATTTTTCTTGTGGGTAGGAATTGCAGATCTGACAGCTTCCAATAAAGGATTGTATAAATGATTATTGATTAAATCAGCATCATATTCATCGGATTTATCGGAAAACAATAAAGCACGGTAAACTATACAGTATTGTGCAAAATTATCCTGACGATATTTAGCCAATTGTTTTTTAACAGCCTTTGAGATAAATTTAAATGATTCAATATTTGCTTCTCCCTGATCATCCAAACGGGTACGGTCGGTAATTTTAGAAAATGAAGTGGAATGTATGAAATAAGCCATACTGTGCCTTTCATTGCGCATAGGAAAAAACTGATAGATACTTGGCGATCTTTTTAGTGTTTTCATGTGCTCTAGATCTTTTGGAATGCCCAATGTTATATCAATTGGACAGAAAGGAAATTCAGGATCTATGCGCATAAAATCTTCTGTACCCGGATCGATATGAAACTTTTCGGTATCGATGGCAAATTTTTCAACAATGGTGTCTTGTAAAACAACCTTTTCAAGGGTCTTGAGCGTATTCATAGAATAACCAATACCTGACTGAATATTCAGTAAAGATTCTTTTAGTTTTTCATGTTTTTTAGGGCCGAATTTCAAGAAGAATAATGAACCCTGAGACATTGAAAGCTTTGAAATCTGTTCTTTGTTTTTGTTTAAAAACCCAATGAGTTCATCTAGCTCATCATTTTCAAAAAGCACTTTTTCATTATAATCGAGGTCTTTGACTGTTTCGCCCAAACCAACCGGAAAACAGGCCAATATAATTTTCAGAAGCCAGGAAGCATCAGAACCCTCTATTTTAATATCATCATTGAATTTACCATTGCCTTTGTAATTGATCAATTCATCGAATTGTTTTTTATTGTGCCAACTGAACAGTAAGGGTCCCGCTAAATTGTTGAGCAATTCATCAGCACCATCCGATTTTCCCATAAGACGGTATGCCAATTTAAATCCAATACCGTAGCGTCCGATTTTGCTGCAATTTTCAGCCTTTGATTTATCTGATTTGGTTCCTTGAAATGAATTTAAAAGAGCTTTTAAGTCTTTTTCGGTAAAAGTTTTACCATTATTAAGCACCATAAAATACTGCTCATCATATATTACCACACATTCTGTCGACTGACTATCAGCAGCATTTTGTAAAAACTCATATATTGCCTGTTCGTCCTGTGCATTCTGGAGTTTTGGCGTCAAATCGGCTTTAATATTATCAACTATACCATTAACCATTCTATAAAAACCGAACATCTTAGCATTGTGTACACTACCAATAAAGTTTTCGTCCCAATCGGACATATTGTAACCTTCCTGATTTCTCCAAACTGTGCGGAACTGCTGTATGTTTTTAGTGCGCATACTGTATAGGTATATATGAGTGTGAAAATTTTAAAACTGATTGTAAATGCAAAGCTATGTGCTTTAGAATGAAAAAACAAATAATTTTAAACATTTAAAACATATTGTTGCAAAAATATTTTTTAAAGTTAAATCTTTTGTCTTAATATTGCAAAATATATTACAATTTTTATAAAACTTAACATGAAAGAACAAATTAGCGAATCGCTCAAATTGCTACAGGACCGGATATGCCACGATTTGGAACAAATGGATGACAAAGCGCGATTCACTGAAGAACTTTGGACCAGAAAAGAAGGTGGCGGAGGAAGAACAAGGGTCGTTCAAAACGGTAATATTTTAGCCAAAGGAGGTGTAAATTTTTCTGCCGTCGAGGGGCCTATGCCAGCTGAACTTATCCGTACCTCCTTAGGCATTGAGCCCGAGAACGCACCTGAAAATCTTAGCTTTTATGCCACCGGAGTATCTATCGTGCTTCATCCACATAGTCCAATGGTACCAATCACACATATGAATGTGCGCTATTTCGAAATGAGCAACGGAAAATGGTGGTTTGGTGGCGGTATTGATTTAACGCCCCATTATGTCATACCCGAATTGGCCAAAGATTTTCACCAGCGCATGAAAGCGGTTTGCGACAAATTCAATCCCGATTTCCACAAACGTTTCAAAAATTGGTGCGATGATTACTTTTTCATCAAACACCGCAACGAAATGCGCGGAATTGGTGGAATTTTCTTCGATCATCTCAATAGTTCTGACAGTTCATCCATGAGTAAAGCGCAGCTGTTGGAATTTATCATTGCGGTGGGTGACAGTTTTGTACCTGCCTATTCATATCAGGTTTCCAATACAAAAGATCTTCCGTTTGGCGAAAGAGAAAAATACTGGCAGGAACTAAGGCGCAGCCGCTATGTAGAGTTTAATCTAGTTTGGGACAGAGGTACAAAATTCGGATTACAAACCGATGGGAGGACAG
>JBIPOO010000387.1:0-3096 GCA_044379045.1 Saprospira sp. | reverse complement strand
CCCCGCATTGTCCCATGCTTCCTCCAAAAGGAGACGACCGAGCAGGTCATGTATTTGTAGATAGTCAGGGCTTTGCTGCGCTGCTATGTTGAAGCGCCCATTGTGTGCAGGGTTTGGATAAATCTTCACCCGCTCCTTCAGCACAGGCAGCAGCGCCACCCCCGTGGTATCACAAGCCCCGGGTGCTAGCGCAGGAGTGCGAAAATGCGGGAAATTGGGTAGGGATATACCATTACAACAGAAGGGAGACGTTACAGCGTGCTGCCTAAAATTGCACGCAAGACCAGTGTTATCAGGGTTTTCTATGACGTAGAGGCGGTCGGTACTTCCAGATGCTACACCATAAATTTTCCCGTTCGGAGCCAATTGCATCTGCCAAAAATTGGTTGCAAGCTGAATTGGTGACTGGAATCCATCATAAATCGCCACCGTTACCCTGCTTGCGTTAATATCTGCTGCCTGCAAATCATATTGAAACACAATAGTATCATTGGCAATATATAAAAATCGAGAATTGGACGAAATAGCCGCACCTCCTGCATTGCTGTTAGATGGCACATTTATTTGTTGTCGATAGCTCAATTCGCCCGTACAGCGATTAAAATCATATAAATGCGCCTGGTTTTGTGGGTCATAACGTACATAAAGACTTCCATTCGGCGAAAAAATATCTTGACCACTATAATCTATCCAACTGAAACTATACCCAAGCTCCTGTCTAAAAGGCCCGTAAATATTGTCTTCGGTGAGTAAAAAACGATAATAGGCATTGCTTTCATACTCAGGTACTAAAATCCACCAATCATAGCCATTTGCATGTTTACATGCTGTTAATAAGTTCCCTCCCCCTCCAATTGTATCGTTTAAAATTGGAATGTTTTTCAAAATAACTTCTCCATCACCATTATTAAAATTCATATCAACTAATGAATAGTTAAATTTTAGCGCATTTCCATAAATGATTTGTCCATTAATATTTGTTGGATACTCACTATGAAAAAGATAAAATAGATTTGATGAGTTTGGCTTTGGTAAGATAAGCGTTTTAGCAGGGTAGCCATTTTGAATATAATAAGGATCTGTCATATTATTAAGTCCGTTGCCGTTTAACATAATTTGATGACTGCTGTCAGCAATCGAACAACCGTTTGTGTAAAACAGCAAATTACCTGTGCTATCACTAATTGCAGAGTTTCCCATTTGAAAAAGTTCTACTCCTAAACATCTTGGAATAATTTCAAAACTGTCCGTAAAATCTATATAATAATTACAAGCTCCGGCCGCCGTATCTCCTATATAGCCCATAGGCCATATATTATCGTGTTTTTGACCGTAAAGCGAAAGGCTTAGCAATAACATAAAAATTAGCTCTCTCATATTTTTAAAGGATGCCTTAATCAGACGTTTTGGTGAAGATTTTTATGTGGAGTTGGATGATATGGCCAATTTTCATTATGAAAACGCTCAGGATAAATAAAAGCGCTGCCATTCAGACCATAAATCTGAATTAGAAAATCTTTAATGCCATATCAAATTTCCAACTATGCTTCCTCTGTCTCCTTGAGTTTCTCGGCATTGTAGGTTGTCTGTATTGATTGGATGAACTCATCCAGTTCGCCCTCCATTACCTCGGTAAGGTTATATTTGGTAAAATTGATACGATGATCGGTCACACGATTTTGAGGATAGTTATAGGTCCTGATTTTTGCAGAGCGGTCGCCCGAAACTACAAGGGTACGTCTCAGATCGGTCATTTGCGAGGTATGCTGTTCCTGTTGCAATTCATACAATCGGGCAAAGAGTTTTTGCATGGCAATTTCTCTGTTTTTGTGCTGTGAGCGGCCCTCCTGACATTCGACAATCACACCCGATGGTCTGTGGGTGACACGTACTGCCGATTCGGTCTTGTTAACGTGCTGCCCACCCGCACCAGAGGCACGGAAAGTATCCCATTCCAGATCTGCTGGGTTGATATGCACATCTTCCTGTTCAAGGATTGGCATAATGGCAACTGTAGCTGCCGAGGTATGAACACGACCCTGCGATTCCGTTTTGGGGATGCGCTGTACCCTGTGAGTTCCCGATTCGTATTTGAGTTTGCCGTAAACGCCATCGCCGGTTACCTGAAGAAAAACCTTGCTATAACCGCCTGCCTCACTCTCATTCATGGTAATAATCTCCTTTCTCCAACCCATTTTATCAATGAAACGCTCATACATACGGAAAAGATCACCAGCAAAAATTGCCGCCTCGTCGCCACCGGTACCCGAACGGATCTCGACAATACAGTCTTTTTCATCTTCAGGATCTTTGGGAATGAGCAGTTGTTTGATGTCTTCCTCCATCGGCTCCTGTTTTTCGAGTAAAATGCCCAATTCCTCTTTGGCCATTTCACGCAGGTCGGGATCATCGGAACTGTCCAGAATCTCGCGACATTCTGCAATTCCGTCAATCAACTGTTTGTACTCGTCGTGGGCCTTGGCAATCGGCTCCAGATTTTTGTACTCCTTGTTGATTTTCATGAACTTGTCCATATTTCCGGTTACGGAGGGGTCGGACAGTTGTTCCTCTATGTATAAGTATTTATCTTTAATTGCGGCCAGTTTGGTCAACAGATTACTCATGTCTATAATTAAGTTTAGGCTTTATTATTTTAATTCATTAAAAATAGCCCTGATAAGGGCACTTAGTTTCTCCTCCGATTCTGCCACAACGCGCAGCACATCTTCGAGGGTAGTTTCTTTTATTTCCTCAATGGGATAACATTTATTCGAAACAACTACCGCCACAAAAAGCGGCAAATCCATATGTTTGGCTACCAATACCTCTGGAACTGTAGACATTCCAATCACGTCAGCACCAATGATATGAGCAAAACGATACTCGGCCGGAGTTTCCAGATTGGGTCCCTGCAATGCCAGATAAACTCCCTTATGTGCAGCTATCCCTTTTGCCTTTGCAATTTCTAAAGCACGAGCATTAAGCTTTTTGTCATAAGCATCTTTCATATCGGGAAAACGGACACCAAAACGGGTCTCATTTGGACCACGCAGCGGATTTTCGGGCATCAGATTGATATGATCTTCAATCATGACA
>JBIPOO010000388.1:0-3096 GCA_044379045.1 Saprospira sp. | reverse complement strand
ATTGGTCATAGACCGACGCATTGGCGCAAGCGAAGTAACTCAATTGGACAGATCTCCAAAATCGGAAGTTTATGCACAGATTGAGCAAGATTTGATTGAGTCTGCTGCAGTACTTCCAGTTATTGCAAGAGCCAAGGGCAGAGCAACAAAGGGTGCTGCGCAATCACTACTCGGAAAGGTTTATCTTTACCAGAATAAAAATTCTGATGCCGCTCAAATCTTAGACGAAGTTATAAACAGCGGCACATATAGTCTTATTGCCGATTATGCTGACTTGTTCAGTGTAGCCAATGAGAACAACAGCGAAACAGTTTTTGATGTAGAATATACAGGAGCAGAAGGTGGAGGCTATGGCTGTCTGGTTTGTTTGGAAGGAAATGCTGGTCCGGGTTTTCATGGAATCAGACAATACAATGGCCCTGTTTATGGCGATGGCAATAGTTACAATCTGCCCACTCAAAATCTGTACGATGCATTTGCTTCGAATGACCCAAGAAGAGACCTGACTGTTTTGGACATCGATGCCTTTATTGCTGCCCAGCCAAATTCAGCTTCAATAACTTACGCAGTTGGCGCAGGTGGCCATACAGGTTTTTACAATAACAAGTACATCAAAAGACAAGGTGAAATTGGTTTGCCTGATGATGATTTAACCAGTCCTGTAAACTACCGAGTAATCAGATACGCCGATGTATTGCTCATGGCTGCAGAGGCACATTATCAAAACGGCAATAGCGGTTCTGCCCAAAATTATTTAAATCAGGTTCGTAACAGAGTTGGGTTGTCAAGTATCAATATCAGTTCTGTTCAGGAAATCTGGAACGAACGCCGTTTGGAACTTGCCTGCGAAGGTCACCGATTTTTCGACTTGGTAAGAACCGGGCAGGCTGCAACAAATATCAGTGGTTTTCAGTTAAATAAACATGAACTATTTCCAATTCCGCAAATTGAAATAGACCTCGCAGGAGGTAAATGGAATCAAAATTCAGGTTATTAAAAACAATTATCATGAAAAATATACAATTCCTTCTGTTGTCATTGTTTGCATTTTTGCTCACAGTTTCCTGCAAAAAATATGAGCCTGCGCTAGGCGACCCTCCCAAGCCGGAAGATGCAGCCTATACTTATTCGGCAAGTGCTACAAGCAACAATATCATAGAATTTAGGGCTACTAATCCAAATGTAATTGCTAAATGGGATTTAGGAAACGGACTGAGTGCCGATGGAACAAATGTCAGAGGAATTTATCCTTATGCAGGTACTTATTCTGTAAAACTGACCATTTTCACAAAAGGTGGCAGTGTATCGAGTACTCAGCAGATTCAGATTGCACAAACCGATTTTACCTTGTTGGACAATCCTCTATTCAATAGTCTTACAGGAGGTATTAACGGTCCCGGATTCAAAACCTGGCATATCGATTCCCTTGTATCTGCACATTTTGGCGTTGGTCCCGATCCTGTAGGCACAGCTGGAAATTATCCACAATGGTGGGCTGCCGGTGCAAATGACAAGGAAAATGTAGGACTTTACGATGACCGATACACCTTTTACCTGAATGAATTTAAATTCGACATGCTAAACAACAGCAGTGTATATGTTCATAATTCATTGGCAGCAAATTTTCCGGGATCCTATCAAAACCTAGGTGACTATACAGCGCCTTATGATGATAAGATTGGTGAAACATGGACATTGACCGAAGGCAACGATACGACCCTGAGCATTTCAAATGATGCTTTCATCGGATTTTACAGTGGTGTTCAAACCTACAAAATTATTGCCCTTACCGATACTTCACTCTGGTTACAATACAAACATCATGCAGGCGGACTAATGTGGTATTTAAAATTGATTCCTGAGGGATTTGTAAGTGGCGGCAATAATACACCCACGATGAGTCTACCGATAAATTTTGAAAGTACAGTACAGGGAATCACAGTTTTTGGAAATAGTACTACTGCCGTTATCAATAATCCTGATCCGACGGGTATTAATACCAGTGCTAAAGTTTTAGAGACAGTACACGGAAATCAAACCTGGTCTGGCTTCTTTTTCGCTCTGACCGACCCACTCAATTTTTCAACTAATTCAAGTATTGCAATGAAAGTTTGGGCGCCTACGACAGGAGTATTCAGAGTAAAAATTGAAAACTCTGCGAATACGAACGATTTTGTGGAAGTTGATGTAAATGTAACTGTAGCCAATAGTTGGCAAAGCATTTCTGTAGACTTCGCTGGGTCTGCATCCGGAGTGTATGACCGTCTTGTTCTTTTCCCTGGTTGGAATGTTGCCAATGCCGGAACTTTCTACATCGATGATATTATTCAACAATAAATAACTTATTATGAAATTTATAGTTTTGATTTTCGGACTATTACTTTTTGTCAACTGCAAAAAACCGGTAATACAAACCGTTGTACTTCCCGAGAATTTAAGAACGACCGTTGCAGCCAATGGTGGAAATGTAGAGGTTATTGCTCAGGCCGATAAAGTTAACTTTTATACCGTTACCTTTTTTAGGAATAATGACTCTACCGTGATTCAAACAAATGACGGAATTGCTGATTATACCTATACACAGAGCGGAACTTACCGTATCAAATCCCGTGCGCATACCACATTCAACGATTTTATAGAGAAATTTGATACGGTCAGTGTTAATGCCGATTCCCTATTCAATCAGGGCTACAGTACCCCACTCAGTTATCCGAATATGACCTTGGTATGGAACGATGAATTTGATGGAAACAGTCTATCTCCAGATTGGACATATGATATTGGAAATGGAAATTGGGGTTGGGGAAACAACGAATTGGAATATTACAAAACGGATAACGCCACTGTCGAGAATGGATTATTGACGATTACTGCAAAGCAGGAAAGTTTTGGAGGACAAAACTATACCTCTTCCAGAATTAAAACTCAGGGTTTAAGATCATTCAAATATGGCAGAATTGACATTCGTGCAAAACTGCCCTTTGGAAAAGGAATCTGGCCAGCATTGTGGATGTTGGGCGACAATATCAGCACTGTAGGTTGGCCTTCCTGCGGAGAAATCGACATTATGGAATTGGTTGGTGGTAGTGGTACCGA
>JBIPOO010000386.1:0-3108 GCA_044379045.1 Saprospira sp. | reverse complement strand
TTATCCCAAAAAATTTCTGCATCAGTTGCTATCTGGGCAATTGGATATGGACCGTATGGACTATCTTACCCGCGACAGCTTTTTTACAGGTGTTTTGGAAGGTGTGGTCGGTTACGATCGTATCATAAAGATGCTTAATGTGCACAATGGAGAATTGGTCATAGAACACAAAGGCCTTTACTCAGTTGAAAGTTTTCTGGTCTCGCGCCGCCTTATGTATTGGCAGGTTTATCTGCACAAAACCGTTGTCTGTGCAGGCGAAATGACCATTGCAGCTATCAAACGTGCCCGAGAGCTGGTAAAAAGCGGCACAACTTTTAATTTATCGAAAAGTTTGAATTTTTTTCTGGACGGAGATTTTTCAAAAGATTCCCTGCACAGCGACCGAGATTCCATTCTGCATCATTTTTCCAGATTAGACGATACAGATATCCTTACGGCGTTGAAAGCCTTCGGCGAATCGGATGATTTTGTACTTTCTTATCTTTCGCAAAGCCTTGTAAGTCGTAAACTCTTCAGGGTAAAAATGCAGACCGAGCCATTTGCCGACGATTATATTGCAAGCATAAAGGAGCAGACCATGAAACAATTCTCTATTTCTGCTGCCGATGTCAAATACCTGGTTTTTGGTGGGCAGGAATCAAACAAGGCTTATGTGACCGGTTCCAAGGAGATTATGATAAAATTGCCCTCTGGAGCGGTAAAGCCCATGTCGGAGTGGAGTGAGTACCATATCCCGGGTAGGGAAGTAGTGAAGCATTTTATCTGTTACCCTAAAAATTTGATATTTTAGATGAAAGGGTGAAAGAAACGAAGTGGAAAGATTGAAAGAAACGAATTTTACCAAATGGCTTTAGCTTTTGAGAAAAATAGCTGCAACTGATTGCGGTATTTTTGATGCCATTGAAAACGATAAAGGCGTCCCAAAGGACGCCTTTATCGTTTATTTTTCATCAGAATTATTTCTGCGAAGTTTTTTTCTTATCTACAAACAATGCCGTGATGGATCGGTGTTCGTGTGTATTTCTGATGGCTCTCGAGAAAAGTTTGGCGCTGGAAACAACCTTAATTTTGGGACTTTCTTTTTTGAGTGGAATTGTATCTGAAACGACTAATTCTGTAAGATGCGATTTTTCGATACGCTCGTATGCCGGACCTGAAAGTACAGCATGTGTACAAAAAGCACGGACACTTTTTGCACCCTTATCGACCAGGGCCTGTGCAGCAGTGCAAAGCGTACCTGCTGTGTCGATGATATCATCAACCAAAATTACATCTTTGCCTTCAACATCTCCAATAACGGTCATTTCGGCAATTTCATTGGCTTTTTTGCGGTACTTGTCGCAGATGACCAGACCTGTATCGAAATGTTGTGCATATACTCTGGCGCGCTTGGTACTTCCCACATCGGGCGAGGCAAAAATTACATTCGATGTATCTTCCTTATCGAGGTAATTGAAAAAGATTGCTTCGCTCTTGAGGTGATCCACCGGAATGTCGAAGAAACCCTGGATCTGATCGGCGTGTAAGTCCATTGTCATGATTCTGTCGGCACCGGCCACTGTAAGCAGATTGGCAACGAGTTTGGCACCAATAGCAACACGGGGCTTGTCCTTTCTGTCCTGACGGGCAAATCCAAAATAAGGAATCACAGCTGTGATATAACCTGCCGAAGCCCTTTTTGCAGCATCAATCATCAACAGCAGTTCCATCAGGTTTTCTGTAGGCGCAAAGGTCGATTGTATAAAAAACACATAAGCTCCCCTCACAGATTCCTGAATATTCGCCTGAAATTCACCATCGCTAAAGCGCTCGATGGTCATATTTCCTAGGGGCTGTCCGTAATAATCCACAATTTTTTCTGCTAAGTAACGCGACTGACTGCCTGCAAAAAGCTTGACATCGCTTATAAATTCTGCCATGATAAAGTATTTGAAAATTTATAATTAGTTGTAATAATCCACAATTTAACGCGCCGCAAAATTAAACTTTTATATGAACAAAAAAAAGACTTTTCCTTAGTAGTGAAAAGTCTTTTTAGCGGATCAGGTAGAAGTCTTTTTACCCTGGCGCATGCCGTATTCTTTCTTGTCAATCCTTATACCATTAAGTTTTTTAGCACCGGAACGCAGCAGATAAATTTTCTGTTCTTTTTTCGTCCCATCTTCAATGGTGGTGAGCAAGAGACATTCCCGGTCTTTCCTTTGCGTATAATCCCGAAATTTTACTTCTTTTGCTTTTTTTATCAAGAAGTTTTTGGGTTCATTTTCCTTGTCACGACCATCGCTGAATACCAGGTACTGCTGTAATTTTTCCTTTTTCCCTTTTTGTATTTTTTTTAATTCGAATTTAAAAGAAAGTCCATCATCAGGGTAAATCCTGGTAAAATCTTTGAAGTCTTCATTGTCGATATATTCTGAGAAAGGATAAACTACTTCTCCCATCAGTGTATCAATATCGAGTACATTCAGATCAACATCATGGGTAAAAAATTTACTGTCCCTGACATTAATATGGTGGGGGGGCGTATTGAGATAATAGGTTCGCTCACTCGCTATGCTTTCGGGCTTGAAAAGGATTTTGTAGCAATAGCCGTTGTTGACATAGAAATGGATATAACCCTGTATATTGGGGTTCATATAGTCAATAAGCACCATTTCGAAATAATATTTGGTTTCAAGTATGTCTTTTGTATTGGCAATACCCATTCTGTAAGGTTTCGATTCGTTTTCACCTTTAACCCCACTTGTGGTGAATATGGTCTTTTCGGTAATGGTAACCGATGCCGACTCTATTTTCAGAATCACTGAACCCAGTTTGATAGGATCCTCAAAATTAGCTGCACTAAGTTTTCCTTTTACCGGAACAAAGCTGTAGCCATGAAAATCTTCCAGCCTCTGAAATAACCTGTCATTAGAGTATGTATATTCTTTCGGTTGTTTTTGCTGTTCTTCAACATGCTGGGCAAAAACGAAGGAACTCAGAAAGAGCAGTGCAATTATCAAATATTTCATAATTTTATTTTTTTAATATCCTGATAGGTCTTTAATACTTCCTGTATCTGACCCAATTCGGTACTTTCAATTAAATCCGATAAGTTTATTTTTG
>JBIPOO010000385.1:0-3116 GCA_044379045.1 Saprospira sp. | reverse complement strand
TAAAATTGTTGCCATTGACAGATTTAATGTATGCTCCTTTAGGAATGAATATTGCCTTTTTGCTGGCAGTACTAATATCTGCCATAGTATGGAATCTCGGAACCTGGTATTATGGAATTCCTGCATCAAGCTCACACACTTTGATAGGTGCGCTTATTGGCGCAAGTCTTGTTTTTGGCGATGTTTCTCAGGAACAGATGACCAAGGCATACGAGGTTTTTACGTTTTTGCTGATTACCCCGGTTTTTGGTTTTGTTGTTTCCTGGCTTTTATTGCTACTGATGCGTTCAACAATAAAAAACAAAACTTTATATAATTCTCCTCAGGAAAAGGACACACCGCCATTGCTTATCAGAATGCTTACCATAATGGGCTGTATGGGCATAAGCTATACGCATGGTTCCAATGATGGACAGAAAGGAGTAGGTTTACTAATGGTTGTTTTGGTAGCTTTTTTGCCGGTACATTTTGCACTAAGCCCCGAATTTGATACAACAAAAGCAGAGGCTACGGTTAAAAAGATTGAATTGGCGATTAAGTCTGACAGCAGTGTTTTGAAAAGCGAATTTATAAAACTTGATGAAGAACTGATTAAAACAAAAGCACTCCTTATTGCGCTTGCTACAAATGAAAATTTACCAATCGAAAAACAGGATAAAAAACTTGTACTCGACACCAGAAAACAGCTTAGAAATGTGCTCCCTAAAGAGATCAAAAAAATTAGCACAGATGATTCTCTCCTAAAAACTTTAGGAGAAAAAAAGGCTAAAGAACTAAAATCTGCCGCCAAAGAATTACTTACTTATACCGATTTTGCTCCCACCTGGACCATCGTGCTCATCTCGCTTTGTTTAGGAATCGGTACGATGATCGGCTGGAAACGCGTTGTAAAAACAATCGGTGAAAAAATTGGTAAAACAGCCTTCGATTATTCTCAGGGCTTTGTTTCTCAGGTAGTATCGGCCTGTACGATTTTCGCCAGTACCTATTTCAAATTGCCTGTTAGTACTACCCATATCGTATCTTCTTCTGTCATGGGTACCATGTTTGCAAAGGGTGGTAGCGGAAACATACAACGCAAAACCATCACCAATATTTTTATGGCCTGGATTCTTACCCTTCCGGTATCAATTGGATTATCGGCAGCTATCTTCTGGCTTTTGAGGTTGATATTGGTATAAACAGACTATTTATCCTTGTCTTTTTTTCGCTTTACATTTTTGAAAATAGTACCAGTCGCCACACCTCCGATAGAGAATTGTGTTCTGTCCGTCAGGCCGGCAAGTTCAGGCCCACTGCCCATCTTGAAATATCTTCTGATATCGAATGAGAGTATGAAGTCATTGAGTGGAACTTCAATTTTTACGCCTCCACCAATATAAGCTCTGGCCGATCTTGGCATGGCATCGAGTAGCGCAGTACTTACATTTTGTATTGTTACCTCTTCTAGCGCCTTGCTATTTGTGCCATCCAGGATGAGCAACATGTCGAGTTGTGGATTGGCACTGATACCAAATTTACCACCCATAAACTTGCCGATTATACCAAATTTGCCTCCAGCGTTAATGCTTAGGGTTGTAAAACCTTTGTTCTCTGTGGGGTCTACACTATTGCTCACTTGAAAAGGTAGAATAATGATGTCGGCGAAGCCCTGCGCATAGCTTTTGAAGCCAAGATTTGGCAATTTTTCTCTTTCTTTCAGTCGCGTAAAACGTACGCCAAACTGCATTCTGAAATCGTTGTCCTGAAAAATAAATCGGCGGACATCTATGGAGTCTCCGCTTCCGATAAGTGAATTAACAAAGGGATGAATTTTGAAATTAACAGCAAGGGTATTTATTTTACGCTTTGCGTTTTCTACTTTTTCTTTCAGGTTGAAATTCGCATCTAGACTCATTATGCCCGAAGCAGCTCCCGATGGTTTAAAAAGCCCATATAGGCTACCTCCTCCGGCTCCCGAAAAACGAAAATAGTCATCGAGCGGTTGGTAAAGCATATCTATTGGAACAGGATGCTGTGCAAGTGCCCTTCCAACAAAGAGAATTGATAAACTTACTAGGATGGAAAATTGTTTTAAATGTTTTTTCATGGCTCAGTTTTTGGTTTTTTTACAAAAAAAAGCAGCACAAGCGTGCTGCTTTAGAATATAATATGAAAGGTCGTTTTAAGCACCTTCTTTTTTATCGTCCACTTCAATTTTGATGGTTACATCACTTTTTTCTTTGATTTCGATTTTCTCTTCCTTGATGATACCCATTTTCTTTTTTAGATCATCCAAAGCTGCTGATGCAGTAATATTAGGATTATTGAGCGCTTTGTTGATTTCGTCATCTACCGTCTTAGTTTCATTGGCCATTTCACCATAAGCTTCTGCGAGGGCTTCCTGCTCATCAACTTTGTTCTTCATACGCTCAAGCATCGACATAGTTCCCGATGAATCGATATTGGTCAATTGTTTGTTAAGTTTAGTTGTAGCTTTACTTACCTTATCGCGCGCTTCGAGTGTACGGAGTTCGTTTTCCCATTTGGCAATCTGGCTCTTCAGCTGACGAATTTTACCTTCCATATTGGTAACCATAGCGTCGTATTTCTGCTTGTTTTGCAATGCAACCTGATAGAGTTTGATGTTTTCTTCGCGACGAGCAAGTGCTTCAGTTGCAAGGCGTTCAGCTTCAGCCATATCCATTTGACCAGACTGACCTTGTTTGAGCAATGCCATTGCTTTTTTCTCATAATCATCGGAGTTTGCTTTGTAAGTTTCTACTTCGCGTCCGGTACGGATAGCAATAGCTTTAACTTCGGCAAGAGATTGCATACTTTTATCCATATCCACTTTAAGATCGCGGATACCCTGTTGGGTCATTTTGATAGGATTTTCAAGTTTATCGATTGCTGCATTCGCTTCTGCTTTACCAATGCGAAACAAACGCTTAATAAGTGACCACATATTTTTAATTATTTATTTAGTGATAGAATGATTTAACAAAAATAGCATTTTTTATGAAATAAAGCACTATGCTTAATTTTTTGAGTTAGCCTTTAATTCTTCTTCGTGCTCAACCAAAGCTATGGTAAGTGCAGAAAAAGTAGAGTCAACCTCGTTTATGTCTAGATTT
>JBIPOO010000383.1:0-3118 GCA_044379045.1 Saprospira sp. | reverse complement strand
TGTTCGAACATCATAACAGATGCTACACTGCCAAGGGCTGTATTGTTATCGTGAGCGGAAAAACTGATGATTTTATTATTGATCTCATCAGACAGTTTACGCTAAAACTACCAACGGAAAAACCGGCTGCCGATATTATTATTCCAGCATTTCCCAATGCTGTTCCAAGTAATTTTTTACAACCCTCTGCAAAAAAATCAGCGCAGGCATCAATTCGTATCGGCTGTCGGATGTTTGACAAAACACATCCCGATTATCATGCTTTTTCATTTGTGAACAGTTTATTGGGGGGCTATTTCGGTGCCAGGCTGATGCAAAATCTTCGCGAAGATAAAGGCTATACCTACAGTATCTATTCCTCGATGGAAACCATGCGACATACGGGTTACTTTTATATATACACCGATGTGAATACCGATGTAAAAGATGCCGCCCTTGCTGAAATATATCATGAATTGGAACGTTTACAAAATGATCCGGTACCTGAGGAAGAAATGAATATGCTTAAAAATTACTCCCTTGGAATGTTTTTGAATTCTGTCGATGGTGTTTTTAATGTTTCATCCGTTATTAGAGAATTAGTTGAAGAAGATATTTCATACGATTTCTTTGAAGATGCTGTCGAAAAAACCAAATCGATAAACGCCGAAGAGGTCATGCATATTGCTCAAAAGTATTTCAAGAAAGAAAACCTTTGCGAAGTACTTGTTTACTAGATAATAAATTTTTACCGTGCGGAAACACCGTATTTTAATCTTAGCATTTCTATTTTTATTTTCCTCCCTGAAATCTCAATCGGTGAGCGATCCCTGTGCGCGAGTTTTGGTAGGAACGGGCCAGGATTCACTCATATGGGCGGCTATACCTTGTGCCAATTTCGATGGTTTTATAATTTTTGCCAGTCCCGATGGTGTGTCGGCCACTGTGTCAATTGATACTGTACTGGATGTAAATGCCCGCGGCTACAGAAATCCAAATGCAGGAGAAACGGCACGAAATTATCGCGTTGCGATTATCTGCGGTGGGGTTATAGTTTCCACTACTGCAATCGTCAGTAATCAACGACCTGTTACTCCCGACCTAAGATCTGTCAGTATCATCGCTGGCAACCCGGTTTTGAGCTGGAACCCCAGCCCAAGTACCAATGTCGTAGGCTATCAGGTTTATAAAGAAAATCCCTACGCTTCGGGCAATTTTTTTCCATATCCTGCCAATAATCAGCTAGTAAATGGATTAAGTTTTACCGATCCAAACAACAGTTCGCTCCTCGTGAGATATGCCATTGTCGCTCTTAGTAGCTGCAATGCAGGACTTTTAGGTGAGGGTAATCCATTGGATGGCACCACGGGTCCACACAGCTCTATGTTTTTAACCAGTTCAATCGACAGTTGCAGTGGCAACATCACGCTGCGCTGGAACGATTATGAAAACTGGCGCGATGGGGTTGATTATTACATTGTCAAAATGATTAGAAATGGTGGAAATCCACAAAATCTTGACTCGGTCAACAGCGGCACTTTTGTTTATCAAGCTGCACAAAACGGAGATATATTAGAATTCTGGATTGAAGCAAGAGAACAAAATATCAGCAACAATGCCATCAGCAACAAGGTATTAATGAATATCGATGTTAATAAAAAAATGGATTTCCTCAACCTGACCAATGTAACTATTGATGCTACATCTCAAAAACCGCTCATAAGCTGGCGCTGGGACAGAGACAGTGATTTTGGGTCCGCTGTTTTGCAAAGATCTGATGACAGTATCAACTGGTCAAATGTTCAGAGTATTGCTAACAATCTTTTACAGGATAACAGCATTTTGGATATCAGCGCCGACGCAGCAAATCAGCAATATTATTATCGAATCAATTTTACCGATGCCTGCGGCGGAAATCTTGTCAGCAATAAAGGGTCAAACATCTTACTGAAGGGAACAGCTGAAGATGCTTTTATCAACAGACTCAGCTGGACAGCATTTTATCAGGAAAATGCAGTGGCAGATATCTATGACCTACATAAAATTGTCGGATCTTCAGATTTTAGGCTCATCTCTTTGCCTGATACAGATATTCAGTACAGCGACCAAACCAATGTAAATAATCCTGCCGAAGCACAAAGCTGTTATTATATCGAAGCAAGAGGCATAATCAGTCTGCCCGGAAATCCGCCGCGCTATGTTTTTTCCAGGTCAAATACTGTCTGTCCGGAACAGAAGGCAGTCCTTTGGTTCCCCAATGCCTTTGCCCCCGAGGGAAAGAACAATGAATTCAAGCCACTTGCCGGTTTTGGTTCAACACTCGAGGATTATTCGCTGCAGATTTACGACCGCTATGGTTCTCTGCTTTTTGAAACGAATGAAGTTGATCGTGGGTGGGACGGTACTGTTGCCAATAAAGCTCTGCCGCAGGGTGTTTATGTTTTTATTGCAAGATACACTCAATCGGACGGCGACAGTGGAATTCAAAAGGGTACAGTTTTACTGATTCGTTAATTTTTGTCAGAAAGGTTAAAAATTTAAATCAATATTACTATTTTTCGGAATCTCTTATCCAAAACCAACAATCATGAATTACTTAAAAAGAATCTCGGCAATTTTAGTGCTTTCGCTTTTATTTATGTTTACGCCATTTACAGCTTTTGCAACAGGTGCCGAATCTGAAGTAGACTTTCCGGCTGAATTTATCTTTGAATGGGTAGAGGTAGCAGCAGATATTATTGGTATAATAATCCTTTTTATAGGTTTTGCAAAAGGATTGTATATGTTTTTACTTTTGGAATTCGATAGATTAAGAGGTAAAAAAGACTACGATGAACTCTTCAGCCTTAGAAATATTTTAGGAACGTATATCATCATTTCTTTAGACTTCCTGATTGTTTCAGATATTATTCACTCTGTCATCAGCCCTGACACAAAAGAGTTGATAAACCTCGGTATCATCGTTGTGCTTAGAACCTCTATTGGTTTCTTCCTCGGAAAAGAACTGAATGAGTTGCGTAAAGAACTCAAAGAAGAAGCGCATGAAGCTGAGCTTAAGAAAAAAGGAAAAGAACAGCATTAAGTTATTCTGTAATTTTGTTTGGGCAGTATCAAAGGCTATGGGATAGCTGCTACTACA
>JBIPOO010000384.1:0-3118 GCA_044379045.1 Saprospira sp. | reverse complement strand
AATCACTTCTATTTCCCCGGTTGCCATATTGGGATTGATATCCTTGCCTCTCGATTTTACCACACCTTCAATGATAATAATACTTTCAGGTTTCAAGGTTTTTGCCAATTCAAAAGCCTCGGCATTTTCCTCAGAAAAAACCAATTGGGTTTTGCCGTAATGATCGCGTACAGTTACGAACATTAGGCTTTTACTAACATTTCTGATGTCGGCTGCCCATCCGGCAAGTCTAACGGTTTCTCCTTCATTAGATGCTCTGAGGGCATTGCAATTGTGTGATCTGTATTTTGACATTTTTAAGATGAATGGATGAATGGATGAAAGGATGAAAGGATGAAAGTTTAGAACTTGAGCGGAAAGAAGCAGAGCGGAAAGAAGAAAGAAAATTTGAGAAACGAAGTTCAGTGAACCAAAGCTCCGCGAAGCGAAATAATTAATTTGATAATTTGTAAATAATTCTGATTTCTAATTTCTTCTCGTCCGACAGACGAGACTAATTTCTAATTTCTTCCCCCCGATAGCTATCGGGGCTATCGGGATTCTGACTTCTAATTTCAAATTTCTGAGTTGTTAAAGTGCCGCAAAGTTAGCAGTTTTGTAAATATTTTTAAAGTTTTGACAGCTTCGCTTAAAAAAAATACAAATGAATAGGAAAAATAAAGCCATTTTGTAATTTTACAGCCCAATTCAAAAAAATGTAAGGCTTTCAAATTCAGTTTTTGAGCATAAGATTAAATTTACAAAAATCATGAACTTAGAAAAATTAGTGGCCATCAGTGGCAAAAGCGGTCTTTTCAGTATGGTGAGCAATCGTTCAAACGGACTTATTGTTGAAGATCTCGATAACAAACAACGTTTTTTCGTTTCGGCAAGGACACACCAGTTTACACCTTTGGCCTCCATATCTATTTACACCGATGATGAGGAAGAAACAGTTGAACTGAAAGAAGTTTTCAAAAGAATGAAAGCTGGTTTGGATCAAAATCCGCTCGTAGATGTGAAAGCAGATAGTTCAGCTTTTAGAACTTATTTCGAAAATATAATGCCTGAACACGATCGCGAAAGAGTGCTAATCAGCGATATTAAGAAATTGACCAAATGGTTCGGCTTCCTACATGAAAGAAACCTTTTGACCGAAGAAGAAAATGTGGATAATGCTGATAATGTTGATTCGACAGAAGCATAAATTTTAACCCGGAGTTTTACTTCGGGTTTTTTTCTGTACATTTGATTTAGTCAACCAATTAAAGGAAAAACTGTTAGTTTTGTGTAAAATAAATTTACGGTTGGTATTTATATAATTTATATGATAAGACAGATTATTGTTTCATTGGTAGCAATACTTATTTTGGTACTTGCCATCATGTGGGCTTTCAAAATAGGTAAACCTAAGGAATTACCCAAAAAGGGTGATATGAATACCCCCGCCCGTACAATTCAGACTTTAGTAGCTGAAAACAAAGAGATTCAGACTAAAGTAGGGGTTTACGGACGTCTGCTTTCATTTGAAAAAACAGAACTTTTTGCAGAGGTGGGCGGTATGCTCAAAACCTTGGAAAAACCATTTAAAGAGGGAACTGCATTTTCGAAAGGAGATTTGATTCTTTCGATTGATGATACAGAGCTACAACTTTCGGTACGTGCACAAAAAGCAGCTTTGTTGAGTACGCTTACGCAAATTATGCCCGACCTGAAAATCGAATTTCCCGAATCGGTAAATACCTGGGATAATTACCGCAAAAATTTTGATCTTGAAAAAAATCTGAGTGAATTACCTGCCACTAAGTCTGACAGAGAACGAGATTTTATTGCTTTGAAAAATATCAGTAATCAATTTTACAATATTAAGGCACAGGAAGAAAAACTGCTGAAGTACAAAATTTATGCGCCATTTAGCGGAGAACTTACAGAGGCACTTATCAGCACCGGTTCTGTGATTCGTGCAGGTCAAAAAATCGGAACACTGATGAATAGTGCCCAATACGAACTACAGACAGCAGTTGCCGTTTCCGATCTCAAATTTGTGAGGGTAGGAGATTTGGTCAATTTAAAATGTACCGATGTAGAAGGAAGCTGGACTGGCCGTATTGCCAGAATCTCCGGGACAATAGACACTAAAACTCAGACTGTGAAGGTCTTTGTACAGGTAAGCGGTTCAAATCTTCGGGAGAATATGTTCATGACAGGCGAAATAAATGCAAATATTGTTGCAAATGTTATTGAAGTTCCACGCAAACTCCTGATTGATGATTCAAAGCTCTATTCAGTTGTTGGGGATTCTATTTTGAGCCTAATTCCGGTACAAATAGCGAAAATTTCGGAGCAGACTGTAATGCTACGTGGCGTTCCCGAATCGACAGTTTTGATGAATGAAAATTTTACCAGTGCCTACGAAGGCATGAAGGTTAAAACCCTAAAAAAGTAGAGCTCAATAGTTTTGAATTAAGCGCCTTTCTAATCCGTTATGGAAAAAATTATATCTTATTTTATAAAAAATTCATTGGTTGCCAATCTTTTGATGGTGATTATCTTATTGTTCGGTGCTTACAGTATGCTCAATATGAAATCGACATTTTTTCCGGCTGCCCCTGAAAAAATTATTTTGATTGAAGCTACACTTCTAGGGTCTTCCCCCGAGGAGATTGAACAAGGGGTTGTGCTTAAAATTGAAGAAAATCTTAAGGGACTAACCGGAATTGAAAGAGTATCTTCAGTCTCTTCGGAAAATGCTGCCAGAATCGAAGTGGAAATCATCAGCGGTTATGATATCAATCTAATTAAACAGGATGTTGAAAATGCAGTAAATCAAATCAGCTCATTTCCGGCGGATATGGAAGCCCTGCGTATTTATAAACAGGAGAACCGAAATTTTGCCTACAGTTTTGCACTGAGTGGAGACGTACCGCTCAAAATTCTAAAGGAAGAGGCCCGAAAAGTAGAAGATGATCTGAGGGCTACCGGCTTCATATCAAAAATTTCAGTTTCGGGATTTCCGAATGAGGAGATTGAAATCTCTTTCAGAGAGGATGATTTATTAAAATATCAGATCAGTTTCACAGAGGCTGCTGCAGCTGTTAGAAATTCCAATCTCGAAATTACCGGTGGCCGTGTAAAAGGG
>JBIPOO010000382.1:0-3124 GCA_044379045.1 Saprospira sp. | reverse complement strand
TTCATCCGTACTAATTGATTTTACGCCAAGCACATCCAAATGCCCAAATCCCTCAGCAATATATTGTGTGATGTACCAAGAGTCGACTCCACCTGGAAACCAGGCAAAGCCACCGTTTGGAAGCTGACGGTCGATAAGCTTGTCACTTGCAACCTTCATTTCATTGCCCATTCTGTTTAGGTCGAACAATATACCTAAGTCTCTTTTCTGCTGTTCCTCATTCTGAGCGGCAAAAACCCAAGGTGTTTCTTCCAATAAAGCATATTTCAGTTCCTGATTTTTGGTAAGGTTCGATTTCAAAGCATCGGGCTGATAATTCTTCCAGGTATCAAAAACCTTTTTGATTTTCGGATGTGAATTGGCTACAGAACTAGCTATGCTATTGGCATAAAATCTTGAAAAGAGCTGTTCCGAACACTCATAAGGATATTCCATGATGTAGGGTAAGGCCTGAACTGCATACCAGGCGGGATTGGGTGTAAACTCCAGCGTGTACTTATGATGACGCATTGTAGTCGACTGGCTCAATTCAGCCATTCTTTTAAACTCAAAGTTTTTGGTTTGACCGCCTCTGATTGGCAAAGGCATTGTTTCGGTCAGCAGCATTCTGTTGCTTAAAACAGGCAGACTATTTTCCTCACCATCGGAGAAAGTTCCCGATTTTGCTATAACCCTGTAGGTGATTGCGTTGGTCCAGTTATCAGGAACTTTCAGTTTCCAAACCAAAGGAGCCGACTGGGTACCCAGTGCTTCAAAACTTTGAGTTACTGAAATATTTGCAAATTCGCTGTCTACAGGTTTCATACTCAAAGCATCGAAAAGTTGAAGGATAGCCTCCCCTTTCATTGACTCCTTAGTCATATTACTGACCTTGGCAGTAAAGTAAATTTCATCATTCTGTCTGAAGAAACGCGGTGCATTGGGCATTACCATAAGGTCTTTTTGGGTAACAATTTCTTTTTGACCTGTACCTACCTTCAAATCTTTTGTATGAGCCAACCAAAGGAATTTCCATTTGGTGAGCGCCTCATTCATAGTAAATTTGATAATTACATCGCCATTTTCATCGGTCATGAGTTTTGGAAAGAAGAAGACCGTTTCATTGAGGTTGCTTCTTACTTTAACATCTCCAAAATTTTCTTCTGCTTTTTTAACTTTTTCGATTTTTGTGCTGTCGGTTAAAATTAGTTTTATTCCTTCAGATGGATATTCTTCTTTTTTAGATTCTTCTTCCATTGATTCAGCAATTGGAACACCAGAAATCGAGTAATCCGCATCTCTTAGAACACCACCTTTCATAGCATGCGTCACAGTTCTGTATCCCCAATCATAAAAAGGCATATCAAACCAATTGAGTGTGGCATAGTTGTGACTACCATGGTTAAAACTTTCATTCCATGCCGACCCAATAATGAGTTTAGCATTAACAGCATTGAAACTATTGCTCAACCATGAATGTCTTGCCCAATTGTTTGAATAAAGTGACAGACTCCAATTGTTCTCTTCAAATGCATCTAAGGAGGCATCATACATTCCGGCCAATACTTCGGCTGCTACCTTATCTTTTTTAGCGCCGCTTATTTTGATTTTCCACTCCTCCTCTTGACCGGGCAATAGCTTGTCTCTGAAGGTACTGTACTCAATTTGAAGTTCTTTATTCGTCCATGGGACAGCAATAGTGCCTTGTTTTTTATAAAAGCGGTTGTTCAATACCGCTGTAATATGGAAAGAAATTCCACCGCGATATTTTTCTTCTATCAGAATTTCCTTTTTGATACGTTTAGGGGCTTTTAGCCATTCTGATTGAATAATCTGACCATCAAATTCAATTTCAAAAAGCAGATTGGCAGTTGTATCAAAGCTGCCTAAGTCGAGTATAACTTTTTCTCCGGGCTCTGCCTTAGGGAAAAGATTAGCAACAAAAATCACCTCATTGTCAGGCACTTCAGATTCTTTTTCTGAATAAAGGCTAAAGAATTTAACTACTTCAATTTTTTCGCCATATTTATCTGCTGTATTTAGGGTTATTTTGTATTTACCCTGAGCCCATTTTTCAATATCTTTGAGCAAAAGCTTTTTATCTGATTTGCTGTCGAAAGCAGTCTCAAAAACTAATTTTGTTGATTTCCAATTGTAATACTCATCCTCCGATTTATATGCCATATTTGGAAAATCGCGTCTGAAGTCGGCTTCCGGGATAATATAATAGTCGGCTCTGCCAAATAAACGGCCCTTATAAATTATGTTAGGCGTTTCTAATAGTTCTATTTTGACAGTACCTTTTGCAGCTTCAAATTCTCCATTCAGATTCAGGGTGCTCAGTTCTAAATCTTTTGTTTTCTCGCGATTTATCGATTCGGCAATGATAACATTTGCATTAAGCGCAACATAACCCACCGTGATGATCGTTTCTGTACTGTGCGTTTCACCACTTATGTCTGTCACATCGGCGTAAACAGTGTATGTAAATTGAGGTTTTTGGGCAACTGGAACAGATTTATCGGGAATTGCTTTAAAGCTCACCTTAAATTCACCTTTTTCGTTGCTTGTAGTTTCGCCAAAGGCAATTTCCTGTTCTTCTCTTTCCCAGGGATTCCAGCCCCAGTACCAGCGCCAGAGAGGAAAGTTTACTTCGCGTACTACCCGGTATTGTACCTTTGCACCGTCTATATTACTACCGGCATAAGCCTTACCAAAACCTTTTACAGTAACGGTCTCATCGAGTTTAAAAGCCTCTTTCATCGGCTCAAAACCAACTTCAAATTTAGGCCTTTTATATTCTTCAACTATGATGGAATGACTGCTATAATTGACAGTTTCAACGATTTGCATTTGTCCTGTCATTCCGGATGAAGGTGCTGTGAAACTGCCTTCAAAAGAACCAAATTCATTGCTGACCAAAGATTTTTTAGCTAGCTGCTGATAATTGGCATCATTAAAAATCACATCGGTGGCATATCCGCTTTGAATCTTTGGATTTTTGCCATTTACCGAACTAATTACAATTCCTTTGAAATAAACAGTCTGTCCGGGTCTGTAGATAGCGCGGTCGGTAAAAAAATGTACTTCTGTTTTTTCGACTTCTGCTTTATTATTGCTGTAGTTGTAGTAACTGTTTTTCAGA
>JBIPOO010000012.1:0-32840 GCA_044379045.1 Saprospira sp. | reverse complement strand
CGGACAGGTTAAACGCTGAGTTCCAGTACAGGTAGCCCTTGAATAAACTGTAGCTATATAAGTTGTTGTGTCATTTGGACTAACCTGGACAGATGATGCGTTAAGCACAGTCAAATTGGTTAGAGGTGTCCAAAATACTGAATCTCCGGGGGTTAAACCATTTACAGTAAGCGTTACAGACTGCCCATCGCATATGCTTTGAGAAGGAGTATTTGCAGAAACAATAGGCCTAGGGTCAACTACGAGATAAGCAGTATCTGTTGGAGAGTCACCACAACAATCTGTTATCAACATAAGCGTAATCATATAACATCCAACCGCATTGAATTGTTGATTGCCAACGCATTGAACATCACCAGGTTGAGGAATTGCACCGTTAAAATTCCAAATTATGGTATCAGCAAATCTATCGGAACAGAAGTTTGCGAAATCTCCTACACAAACCTGAAAAGTATCAAGGCCTATTTGGTTTGCAGCACTGGTTATAGTAGGCTTGAAAGCTTTATTAAAGGCAATATTATGGAAGTCGGTATAAATTTCAGCAGCCTGAGAAATTGTGTAGCGACCTAAGCTGTCATACTGAGTGGTATCAGGATTATTGATACCAGTTGCAGGATTACAGAAAGTATTGAAAACACTGTAGTCCCAATTAGCTACACCAACACCAGCTCCTGGGTTTCCGATAGGCAAAGTCGTTGCTGTAAAAAATATAGGTGCATTTGTACAGTTTACGTTTTCAACTATTATAACAGGTTGAGTAGCTAAATTGAAAGATGCGTCTGAATTAACCAATACTGATCCAGGATCGCAGGCAGCAAAAGCAATAGCCTGAGAAAGACCTGTAGCACCAGTACCGCCCTGTCCACCATCTCCACCATTTCCACCTGCACCACCGCTTCCTCCACGGCTGACATTATTACCAGAGAATCCACCCAATGCACCATTACCTCCAAGTCCACCTGTACCGCCTGTTCCACCTGTACCACCAATACCGGCAGCAGAAGCAGCTATATTACAATCATCAATATTTCCGTTTGAACCATTGTCATAAATATATACACCGAATGAACCGCCACCACCGGTTCCACCAGAACCGCCACGTCCACCCTGGCCACCACCGCCGCCGCCGCCGCCGCCGCCGCCATTATTTGGAACAACTGCAGAAGCACCACCACCGCCGCAACCGCCGGTTCCTCCAATACCATCCTGCCCTTCCAGTGCCTGAGCACCTGGAGTAAAGAATGCGCAAGTTATTCCTGCTGAACCTACAGGGGCGTTGGAGCCATTTGTACCTGGTATACCGTTAACACCATTTGAACCATTATTATTACCAGCAGCACCTCTAGCGCCACCTCCACCATCACCACCTCCACATGGGGAAGTAGTAACAGAACCAGCGGGTATACCACCAACACCTGGAGGAACTCCACCAGAACCAGCGCCGCCACCAGCAAATGATAAGATACCACCAATATGTGTGTTTCCGGAACCGCCACCGCCGCCACCGCCGCCATCAAAACTGGCAACTGTTGCTGAGTCTCCACCCTGTCCTACTCCACCTGCGCCACCGGAACCTCCAAAACCAAATCCGGAAATACCACCACCATCACATCCAGCACCACCGGCTGCAATGAAGTTATCTCCTACTGTTCCTGTGATACCAATAGATCCATCACAGCCGTCTACGCCTGAAATACCATTTTGCCCGGTCAAACCTGCACCTGCTGCTCCTGCTCTTACATGGCAGCGAACAATATTATAATCTGAACAGGCTGCTAAACGAATACCATAGGTAGACATACCAAGTGAATCAGCATCATCGACAATAACTGTCAAATCCTGAAGACGGAAACCCTGTGCATTGTTTGCATTGAAACCAATAAGATGATAAGCTCCGGGGAAACCGAGCGGATTAGCATTAGAACGAATGATTGTTGTAGCGCCTTGTTGTGAAGATTTTCTCCAGAGATTCAAAGGGTCGAAACCTCCTTCTATTGTAAGATAACTTGTGACATCCAAAGTGCTATCAGTATTATATGTACCAATAGCCATTTTGATGACAGTATTATTACATGCCGATCTTCTTAATGCAGTATGAATAGTAGTTGGCTCAAATTGAGTACCAGCCCCATTAGGATCTCCAGTTGGTGATACATAAATATTGATACATTCTACTGGCCCTTGAGGGGCTCCGATTATGAGACAGCCCTCTTCAGTTGTTGAACAGCCTGTTGAAGGGTCTGTTACAATTACTTCATAGCAAAGAGTTGTATCCTGAAGGGCAGGAACGCTTACATTTATTGTAGATTGGGCACCTGTAACAACACCACTGCCCAAAGGCGTTCCCGATGGATCGAACCATTGATAGTTAAGCCCTGTTCTATCGGTAGTAGCTATCAAAGTTGTAATTGCGCCAGAGCATACATTTGAACCGTCAGGGATAACAGCAACTGATGGGTCATTTCTTACTTCAACTTCGACTTCATCTTGTGCTATACATCCATCAGAATACCTTATGGTACATGTATAAACTGTCGTTACAGCAGGTGTTGCAATAACCGTAGTACCCGAAGTAGTATTTAAACCGGTAGATGGCGACCAGGTTACGCTGGTTACAGTAGTCGGCAAAGTTGGAGGAGACGCAACTGCCACTAATGAAGTTGATTCTCCAGCACAAATCGTCGTATCTCTCTGTACTATGACAGTAGGGTTAGGATTGGGTATGATATTTACCGTAAATGTAAAAGTGTTTTGCCCAAATAGTGGACAGGCATTATCTCTGACCGTAACCGTAAAAACATGTGAACCTACGTCAGAAATTCTTGGATTCCAACAAAATGTACCTATAACAGTATCTGCAGAAGTATTTTGTGTGTTGAATGTTGCACCAGAGATAGCACCGTTCCAAGACATAAAAACTGAGTCGGCGGGGTCAATATCCGTACCCCTGATATCGAAACACAATTGTTGACCGAAACAGGATGTAATGGAATAATTAACAATTGTTTGTCCCGTTGAATCTACTCCGATTGCAAAAGGTAAATTATTTGTACAATTGATAACAGTAAACTGAATATCTCGAACCGTTTCACCAATAAATACTCCATTGCGAAATTCTCTAACCAAAACACAAAGAACACCTACCTGTGCAACAGATGGGGTAAATGCGATAGCACCTGTTCTTGGGTCAATTGTAATACCAGATACTGTAGAAAGGGGTGTTGTAGCGCCAAAACCAGTATTGTACTCAACTGTATTATTTAAAGCCTCTTCACAGGCTACTAAAGAATAGGCCAGAGAATCTCCATCCGGATCAAAACCACCATGGTTATAGAAAGTCTGTTGACCCCGGCACAAAAATGCAGTGGGCAGATTTAAGAACTGAGGAGAGTTATCACAGGGAGATACCGTATTATTGATAGTTCCCTCAACGTATAAATTTTCACCACCCGGATTTTGAAGCGTTGTGATTGCATTATTTCGGCAACACAACGAATGGGATATTCTTATATTATTACAACCTGCGGGAAACGTAACTGTTCCCTGGTAAATCCATTCTTCTACACCAAACTGCCCTGTGCCTCCATTGCACCTACGTGGGGCAGAGGCACAAAGAGGGGTTATATCTCTAGGAGTACCAACTCTGTTTAGGGTGAGTGTTGAGTTATTTCCGCATCGGCTTATATTTAAACTGGCAGTGTTATTCATGTTCACACCATTACAGTCTCTGTAGAGTTTCAGCGTTATTCTGTACTGATTAGGACCGATGCATTCCCATGAAAGGTCAGCTCCCATGGCATGGGTTGCCTTTACTTGCTGAATACCAAAAGACCAAAATAAGATGGTCAGGATTGAGGGGAAAATTAGTTTTAGGAGTAGATTTTGACGAACCATAACAAAAAGGTTGCAATTATTTTGAGAGTAGATTTTTGGATACCTATTAGCCAGCAAAGCATTGTTTTCAGTCAAAATTTATAAAATAAACTGCTAAAAAACATTATGCCCTTTTATAAGAACGATTTTTTATATCGCTTGTGTATGTCTTTAAATTATTTTCTTAATTTTTTATTAAAATTTGAGACTGACATAGACTTTTTTACAATTAAGTATTTTTTTAAGTACATGATTTTAAATAACTTATAATTTTCAATAATCATAAATAGTCAATTCAGACCCCAAACATAAAAAAAGCCCTTGGTTTTACCAAGAGCTTCATTTATTTTTATCTGATTTATTGTTAATTAGCTTATTTCTAAATGCAATAAACTACATACATTAAAAAATAACTGTGAAGTGTATTTTGTGTAATGAACAACCTTAAATTATCTACACTTAAAAGCGATCATTTATGATTTTTTAGGTTCATTGCGTAAACTATTTAATCAATAGTTAAGTTTTTTAGGACTGAACTATCCATTGCCTCCAAAAAAGTCTTTCATTCTATCAAATAAGCCTTTGCGCTCCTCTTTTGATTTCTGACCAGGTTTGAAATTTTTTGCTTCGCGCAATTTTTCCAGTGTTTTGCGCTCTTCACCACTGACTTCTGTTGGAACCCACACATTGACATGTATAAGCTGATCGCCCTGGCCATAGCCCTGAAGCGATGGCAATCCTTTTCCTCGCAAACGGAAGATTTTTCCACCCTGAGTACCAGGAGGAACAGTCACCTTTACTTTCCCAGTAAGTGTAGGCACTTCAACGGTAGTTCCAAGCACTGCATCGGCAAAATTCACATCTAGTTCGAAAAGGATATTATTGTTGTCGCGTGAAAAGAGTTCGTGTTCTTTTTCCTGAATATTGATAAGTAGGTTCCCAGCAGGACCGCCATTAAGACCTGCATTCCCCTTGCCGTTCATTGAAAGCTGAATACCTTCACTTACACCTCCGGGAATATCGATAGAAATAGTTTCTTCTCCATAATTACGGCCTTCACCTTTGCATGTACCGCACTTATTGGTAATCATTTGGCCACTGCCGTTGCAACTTGGGCAAGCGGTGGTAGTCTGCATCTGACCCAAAAAGGTATTTTGCACCCTGCGCACATATCCGCTGCCATTACAGGTGTTGCAAACTTTTACAGAGTTATTATCCTTAGCACCGCTACCAGCGCAGGTGTTGCAGCCCACATATTTTTTTACCTTAACTTTTTTGTTAACACCGCTGGCTATTTCCTCCAGGGTTAGACTTACCTTGATGCGCAAATCGGAACCGGGTTGACCACCACCTCTTTTTCGGCTACGCCCCTGCTGTCCGAAGAAATCGAAACCACCACCGAAGATATCACCGAAATGCGAGAAGATATCTTCCATATTGGAAAATCCGCCGCCACCACCACCGGCACCGCTAAGACCAGCATGCCCGTAACGGTCATAAACATTTCTTTTTTCTTCATTTGACAAAACCTCGTAAGCCTCGGCAGCCTCTTTGAATTTTTCTTCGGCCTCGGGGTTATCGGGATTTCTGTCGGGATGAAGTTCCATGGCAATCTTTCGGTATGCCTTTTTCAAATCATCTTTCGAATCGTTTTTGGAAACTCCCAAAACTTCGTAATAGTCGCGTTTTTGTGCCATTTTGGTTTTTATGATTACTGACCTACAACAACTTTTGCGTAACGGATAATTTTATCGCGAAGATAATAACCTTTTTCAATTGTTTCAATAACCTTTCCTTTTAGGTCATCGCTGGGAACAGGTATTTTGGTTAATGCCTCGTGCAAATCGGGATTAAAATCCTGCCCATCACTATCCATAACTTTCAGTCCCTGCTGTTCAAGTGTTTTGAACATTTTTTCATAAATAAGCATTATTCCTTCGAGTATTGTACTTTCTTCATTGGAAGATTTTGCGGCTTTAATAGCTCTTTCTAAATCATCGAGGGTGGAAAGCACGGATTTGATTGCCGATTCGGCAGCCGTTTTGATCAGCTCTTCCCGCTCACGCATAGTACGTTTGCGGTAGTTATCGAATTCGGCATAGAGCCTGAGATACTTGTCCTTCATTTCGCTGAGTTCAGATGCAAGTTTTTCACCGTCATCATCAGTACCTTTTTGCTTTTTCAGCTCCTCCTCGCTCTCTTCGGCTACATTTTCATTATTTTCGTCAAGCTCGTTTTCAACCTTTTCAGTCTGGGGCTGCTCGGTTGTTTTTTTTGCTTCCTTTTCAGGTCCGTCAACCGGAATTTCTTTATTATCCATGACTCTATATTTTGATATAATATTTGTGATTTTATATAATGTCTACTTCAAAATCTTTGCCATTGCATAAATACAAAGACAAACTGACAGTTTTGTCAGAGTTAAACCCTAAGCCTGGCTATTTTTTGAGACTTTTTGACAATTGTGCATTGATGAGTTTATAATCGAGGTTTACACCCATGATATTTCCCTGCGGGCTAATAAGAATTGTGGCCGGTATTTCTCTGATTCCATAGGCTCTGGCAGCAGGATCATTAAATTTATCCATACTCGATACATGATAAGGCCAAATCAAGCCATCCTGCTGAATTGCACGAAGCCAGTTTTCCCGATTGCTTTCGATTCCGACACTGAATACAGTAAATCCTTTGGCATCTTTAAATTCAGCCTTCGAGTACTCCTGGTATAGCTCTACAATTTTTTTGTTCGACTCACGGCAGGGCCCGCACCAGCTTCCCCAAAAATCGAGCAGTACCCAGCTCCCTTTCAGGTCGCTTAATTTTAAACTGTCGCCGTTTGGATTGACCGACAGAATGTCAGGTGCCGGAATCCCTGCGTTCACCCCCGGTTGCTTGTACCATTTTATGGCCAGCCAAATGAGCACAATCAAGAGTAAAACTCCTATAATCTGTATATTTACTGAAATTTTAAAGGGAGTCATAGTACTTAACTGTTTACAGCCTCTTCTTCGGATTCAAGCACACCCAGTTTGACAAGCGCAAGACGTGAGGCCTCCTGTTCGGCGCTTTTTTTATTAAAGTCTTCGGCCTCGGCAAATTGTTCACTATCGAGCAGTACGGCTACCCTGAACTTTTCGCGATTGTTGTGAGCCTTGCTTTGTTCGAGTAATTCGTAATTGATGGTTTTCTGATGCTTTTGGCAAAATTCGAGCAACAGACTTTTGAAATTATCATTCAGATTCTCCAAAAAATGAACATCTAAATGTTTTTTGAGAATTCGGTGTATGATAAATTTTTTGGTGTGTTTGTACCCAACATCGAGGTAGATAGCGCCCACAAATGCCTCAAACGTATTGCCCATCATGGTTTGACTAACTCTAAAGGTGCCACGCTGTCTTAGAAACATATCCAGGCCCATATCTGCCGAGATTTTGTTCAGTGTTTTACGATTCACCATCTTCGAGCGCATCTGTGTAAGGAAACCCTCATCGTGCAAGGGATATTTTTTGAAAAGATATTCAGCCATTACTGCATCCAGAATGGCGTCACCCAGATATTCAAGTCGTTCATTATTGAAATTATGAATGACTTCGCTCTTGTTGCCGTTAATCGATTTGTGCGTGAAGGCTCTTTGGTAAAAATGAAGATATCTCGGCACAAATCCGAGTATTTTTGTAAGTTCCCTTGTAAAACTACGTTCTTTGGAAAAATAAAAATTATAAATCCTTCTAATCACAAATTTAGAAAATACATTTAAATAATTAAAAAACAAGAATGGCTGACACTTGGCCAGCCATTCCAAAAAATATTATTAACCATGATATTTTTTGAAAATTACAGCTGAGTTATGGCCTCCAAAGCCATAATTGATATTCAAAGCGATGTCAACATTGGCTTCTACCATTTTGTTGGGGGTAATCTTCAGGTTGGAATCAATTTGCGGATCGAATTCATTGAAATTTATGGTGGGTGCAATTTTACCCTCATTGATTGTTTTGATGCAAATGATGGATTCCACTGCTCCGGCTGCACTGATAAGGTGACCTGTCATCGACTTGGTAGCACTCATATGAATATTGTAAATGGCATCGCCCAAGGCATTTTTAATAGCATTTGTTTCGGCAATGTCGCCCAAATCGGTCGAAGTGCTGTGCGGATTAATATAATCAAGATCTTCGGGTTTAATCCCGGCATCAATCAACACCAACCTTATCAATTCAATAACTCCAGTACCGTCAGGATTTGGGGCAGTGATATGATATGCATCGGCATTTTGAGCCACACCAATGATTTCGGCGTATATTTTAGCCCCACGAGCTTTGGCATGTTCCAACTCTTCGAGCACAAGACAGCCGGCACCTTCCCCAATAACAAAACCATCGCGGTCTTTATCGAAAGGACGAGAAGCTGCAGTGGGATCATCGTTGCGGGTAGAAAGGGCTTTGAGTGCATTGAATGCGCCAACGCCTACTTCTCCAATTGCAGCTTCGGCACCGCCAACAACCATTACATCGGCACGGCCGAGGAGAATCTGGTCATAGCCCAAACCGATACAATGCGTAGATGATGCACAGGCAGTTACAATAGCCGCACTTGGACCAGTGAAACCGTGGCGTATTGAAATATTTCCAGCTGAGGCATCTACTATCATTTTTGGAACTAAAAATGGTGTAAAGCGTGGTGTGCCGTCACCTTTTGTGTATTCAGCAATCTCGGCGTGTAAGGTATCAATACCTCCAATACCAGATGCCCAAAAAACACCGACCCTTTTTTTATTTTCGATCGTATCGAGCCCAGCGTCTTTTATTGCTTCGTCGCTAGCTACCAGTGAATACTGCATTACGGGATCAAGACGACGCACCTCTTTACGGCCAAGGATTTCTCCGGCATCAAAGTTTTTAACCTCGCAGGCAAAATGTGTTTTAAATTTTTCGGCGTTGAAATGTGTGATGGAAGCAGCTCCGCTAACACCATTGAGCAGATTGGCCCAAAATTCTTGAATGTTATTACCAATGGGTGTTAAAGCCCCTATTCCGGTTACAACTACACGTCTTTTACTCATTTTTACGCTATATTAGTTATAAAAAATCTTTATTCTAAAAAAACGACAGCGTCGGAGCAGATATACCACACCCCGACGCCTTTCGTTTATCGAAAATCCTTATTCTGTGAATTTACAGAACTACGAATTTGCCTCCAGGAATGAGATAGCATTGCCTACAGTCTGAATTTCTTCAGCCTTCTCATCAGGGATAGAAATTCCAAACTCACGCTCGAATTCCATAATCAGTTCAACGAGGTCGATAGAGTCGGCGCCCAGGTCTTTTTTGAAGTTTGAGTTAGGAGTAATTTCTGATTCATTGATAACCAATTTATCGGCAATAATTTTGGTTACGCGTTCTTGGATGCTTGCCATAAATTTTTTAAGTTTTTGTTTTAACAAATAGCCTTCGATATGAAGATTTAAGCAGTTAAAAGGTTGAATTCAGGTGCAAAGATGAAGATTTGGATCCTGATTACCAAAGTTTTTTTTCTATTTTTTTAACAGTTGGATAAAAACAGCGTTTAGTCAATATAAAAGTTTCGGAACATTATTGGGTAAATTATCAAAAAATGTGCCTAAAATAAAATATTATTTCCTAAGACTTGGGGGCCGTTTGAGCTGTTTGAGCTGTAAAACCAAAAATACCACCCAAAATACCCCCAGCTATGTGCGCATATTGTGATACATGGTCATCGCCCATACTGCTCATTACCTCTTTACCTACAAAGAAAATGACTACCAAAATAAATGTGAACGGAATAGTACCTTCTTTAACATCGGCAAAAGAAACCAACACTATGAACATAAAAACAAGACCACTGGCACCCAAAAGTCCGGTACTGAATAGCAATATCTGAAAAACAGCAGTAACAATTGCTGTTGTGGCCATCATTGTAAGAATATTCCTGCTGCCATATTTCTCCTCCATTATAGGTGCAATGAGTAGAAAAATAGATAAGTTGCCTACTATGTGCTCTGTACTTGCATGCCCCATTGTGTAGGTAAAAATACGTATATAATTTCGCCAATCGCCCCAATGCCAGTCGCCCGGCAAAACAAAAAATTGTCCGATCAGACCGTGTTGATTATTGTTGATATCGCCCCCAAAAATATAATTTAGGATGTAAACAGCACTGCAAATGAGTGAAAATGTTAAAACAACAGGGGCGTTATATCTGATTTTAAGTGATTTCATATAATTTATATTAACTAACCACACCGCTTACTCTGAGCAGATATGCTTTTCCAGTGACCCCGGCGCGGGTTTTGGGATTTAGAAATTTCAAAGATAATTTACTGATATGAAAATGATTGAAAGTTTTTACATTATCGATGATTGCACCATATTCCTCCAGCTGCTTTTTTCCCGTTTCATCGGTAAATATCCAAAATGGCTGAGCAGAAATAGCGTTGATCAATTTATCAGGCGATTCAAAAACCTGAGCAATTATTCCACTGTAAAAATCGAGTGAATTTGGGTACAAACGGTATGCCACAAGCTCCTCGGGCGCTATTTTTTGTTCCTTAATAAAAACTGCTGCATTCGACCCCGACTGATATTTCAACAATTGAGGGTAAAAGTGCAGGCTCATCACAAAGTTAATCATCATTAGTGATATGATGCTAATCGCGACGAGTTTTTCTTTTACCAAAGATAAATTTGTGTGGAGATAAATAATGAAAATTGCCGACATGATAATTATAATCCAAAGGGCTACATTTGTAGTTGGAAAAATCCAGCAGCACATCAAAACAGCCAACCCAAAAATCATCACAGCAATAAAATAATGTAAGCCATCGAAGATTTTTTTTACCAGATTATTTTTCTCAATAAGGCTTAGCATTGCTTGTGCTGTAATAATTGCCATAAAAGGATAAAGTGGAAAAATATAATGCGGTAATTTATATTTTGAAAAGGATAATGCAATAAATGGCACTAAAAATCCGAAAAGAGTTAGCAGCTCTCTATCTGCGCCTTTTGACCAAAATTGATAAGATCTTTTGGCAAAAGCCCAGAGCGCAAGTAAAGACCAAGGTAGAAAGGACCACAGAAAACTGTGTACAAAGAAAAATGCCCCGCTGTCGTTTCGCCAGCTGTTTTCTCCTGTAATGCGACCAAAGCTCTGTTTCCAGAAGTAAAAATAAATGCCATCCCATCGCCATTGCTGCCAAAGACCATTAAGCATGGGACTGAGCACAAGTAAGACTATCATTATTCCTAAAATCCACTCGGGGAGAAACAAGCTTTTCCATTGCTTTTGACCCAACCAATATGCAACAAGGGCAATTCCGGGTATTACTGCTCCCAAAGGACCCTTTGCCAACATAGCCAACCCGATACAAATAAAACCGAAAAGGAAATTCTGCAATTTTTTTGTTTCTGCATATTCAACAAGTTGCCATATTGAAGTGATACAGAAAGCAGCCAGCAAGGTATCGGTCCTGATATCGTGGTTGAAAAGTATCCAGGCCTGCGAACTTGCCAAAATCAATGCAGCCAGTTGTCCAGTTTTTGCATTGTATAATTTTTTTCCAAGCGCATAAGTTGCGTACAGTCCTAAAAATGTTGCTAAGATTGATGGCAGACGATAAGCAAAATGCCCAGCACCAAAAATTTTGAAAGAAAGTGCCGAAAGCCAAAACAACAGTGGCGGTTTGTCGAGATAATCCACTCCTTTGTGTTGTATAATAAGCCAGTTGGCGCTTTCGGTCATTTCCCGGGCTATAGAGGCATACTGCGCTGCATCAACATCCATCAATTCGATGAAATATGCGGCACAGCAATAGAGCAAAACTATCGCTATCCAAAAAACTGAGTAAATTTTATTTTCAAACATATTATAATATCAAATTTCTTTCAATCTTCTCGCTGCGGCCCTCTTCTGGTACTTTTTCAAAAGGCTGAATCCGTTTGAAAATTTGTTTCCCTTCGCAGAGCTTTGTTTCACGGAACTTCTTTCTACAAATCTGAAAATTCTTTCCTCGAGTAATCTATTAGTCTACATTAGTAAAATTCTTTCCTCTTCCTCCCGAAACCTTTCGGGGCTTTCCTCTACTGCACCACTTCATAAAGTTTTTCGACTTCGCTATTAATTTTAGTGGCCTCCAGAATTTCGAATACATCATCGCTGATACTTTTTGCAATTTGCCCGGTGGGCAGATCATTGCCATCGAATCCAAAAGGATCTTCAATTTCTGCTGCCATCATTTCCAATCCCATGAAGGCAAAAAAGACCAGCATAACAAATGGAATCGCCAAATATCCGAACAAAGGAACCATAGTTACTGGCAGTAAAAAGCAATAAATCAACACATACATCTTAATAAAAATCTCATAAGAAAAAGGAATTGGAGTTTTCTTTATTCGCTCACAGGCCCCTGAAATATCGAGCAATGCTTGTGTATGCGGCTTAAAATTAAGCAAATCATAATCGCTGATACTTCCATTTTTACGACAAGATATGAGTAGTTGATGAATCTGCGATGAAATTTCATTGGGAATATTTTTCTTTGACTGCATTTCTTTAAGTTGGGCTTCGCTAAGTTCCATCAGGACATTAGGGTCGGCCCCCTTTCGCAGATGATCTTTGAGTGAAATACAAAAATTACTGATTAGCAATGCCATTTCATGCCTTGTTTTCTTGTCATCCTTTGGTAAAAAACTTTGGGTCTGTACGGCTAGGTTTCTACAGTTATTCACAAGACTACCCCACAATTTTCGTCCTTCCCACCATCTGTCGTAAGCCGAATTGGTCCTAAAAACCAACAGAATACTGAGTACGACTCCCAAAAAGGAGAAAATTGTCCCCAGATTATCCGGCAAATGCTCATCGATATAAAAATAACTGAGCACGAAAGCAAACAATGCCGTAAATATACCCATGCCAAGTACGGCAATCGTAAGACGCACCATTACCAGACTTTTTGCCCAGTACATTAAATCGCCAAAAAAATGTTTGTTGGGTTCGTAAATGATCATAAAAAAAAATTAAAAAATAGTTGTAGGTACATTTGTTGTTGTAGTATAAAAAATATATCTTTGCAGTATAATTTTGTTTTTGAACAAAAAAGAAACACTTTTGTTACAAGACACAATTTAGGTTCAATTATTAATAAAACAAAAAAAAATTTAAAAACAGTATTATGAAAAATCTTTTTAAAAGCCTCATGTTCCTCGCTGTAGTTGGTTTCTTAGCATCTTGCAGCCAGGCTCCTGCCGGTGAAGAAGCAAAAACAGGCGAAACTAAAGAAGTTGCTAAATCAGAAGAAGCAAAAACATTGAATGTTGACCTTGCAGCCAGCAAAATGATGTGGGAAGGTTCTAAAGTTACAGGCAAACACAATGGTACCATCAATCTCAAATCTGGCTCTTTACAAGTTAAAGGCAATGAGCTTGTTGGTGGTTCATTCGTGATTGACATGAACAGCATTGTAGTAACTGACCTTAAAGAAAATCAAGGAAAGGCAAAATTAGAGAAACACCTGAAAGAAAAAGACTTTTTCGAAACTGATAAATTTGCTGAAGGTAAATTTGAAATCACTGGTGTTAAAGCTCAAGCTGGTGAAGGTACAACACATGTTGTATCGGGTAACCTAACGCTGAAAGATAAAAGTGTTGGTATCGAAGTTCCTGCCAATGTAAAAATCGAAAACGGTACTGTAACTGCTTCTGCTCCGCAATTTACTGTTGATCGTACTAAATTTGGTATTACTTTCAAAGGTGCATCAGACAATTTAATCAATGATATGATGGGTATCAAATTTGAAGTTTCTGCAAAGTAATTCTGTAGAAATCTAATAATATTTAAAAGGTCGGGCATTTTAAATGTCCGGCCTTTTTTTTAAAAGTAAAAGGGCCTGAATTTTGTCTGACCCAGGGTATTAAATTCAACAGTTGGGAAAGGTACTTTAAAGATATTCAAGAGCTTGAAAACCGACTTCAGTGCTTTCGACTTAGTTGGAATCCGTTCAAAATCTACATCGAGCGAAACAAAGATTTGACTGTGTCTTCTTACATCTGCAGGGGCTTCGAAAACCGAAATATTTTCATTGTACCATTTATTTCGTTCTGCTCCGAATACATTTTCAATACCGTAGCCAACTGCTACATTGAGCCAGGCAGGCAGCCATTTCGGTTTTTGGGGTAAGAAATCAGCAATATTAGCCGAGGCCCAAATGGTCTGTCCATTATACTCCTTAAAAAACAACTCTGCAAAACTGTTTCCATAGAGTTCTCCTGCCCGTTCTTTCAAGCTTGTTATTTCATTTGAATTGAGTGCCTGAATGGGTGCTGTTGAATATTTTGGCCGATGTGTCGACAACTTAAAAATGATGCGCTGTTCGTTCCAGGCCAATTCCTGCCCCAAATATGCTGCGCTTCCGATGCTGTTAAAAGCAATATCGCCCCAGCTCCATCCCCAGGCTTCGGAAAAACCGTCCATCAACTCAACCGTAGTCTGAAAGAGCATGCCTCCGCCAAATCCGATCCAGGCTGCTTTCTTTTTTGGAACTCCCGACCATTTATACAAATCTCCCACCCATTTACTTTCGAAATAAGCAGTAAAAAGATGTCCGAATTTATCGTGCTGACGCCATCCATACCAATCGTTGAAAGCATGTAAACGGGTTTGTTCATAATCAGAATACCAAGCCTTTGCCAGGTAGACAGAGGTAGCACTGTATCCGGCGACCAAGCCACCGGTAACAATTCCCAATCTGACAGGGTGTACTTTGGGCGCGTTTTCGAAAAACTTCGGTTTGATGATTAAAGCAGAATCCTGAGCGCTGGCCCCTACATGAAAAACCAGTAAAAAAAGTATCAGAACAGGCCTTATCTTTGATATAATTTTAATCATTTTGAATGCTTAGCGGCCAAAAAATCCCTTAGCACATTAAGAATCATCTCGCTGTCATCACTGAGGGTCAAGAGCAGATTTTTATACTTACCTTCTTGCTGCATGCGTTCGAGTAAGGGAAAAATAGGCCTTTCCTGTGCCCAGTATTTTCTGTTCAGAAAGATCATCGGGCTGGCAATATCAAAGCTCAGATAATGATTTTGGGTTGCATCCTGAAAAATCTCCTGGATTGTACCTGCCGATCCGGGCGAATATATAACACCGCCTTTGGCAATTGCAAGCAGCCCTTCTTCTCGTACGGAGTTGGCAAAATATTTTGCAATTTTCGATGCAAAAGGCGTTGGTGGCTCGTGTCCGTAAAGCCAGGTAGGAATTCCAAGACTTTCGGCTAATGTGATTCGCGGATAACGCTCCATCACCTCAAATGCCTTCGAGAGCCAGAGACTATCGGTGTATTTCGGAGCAACCGCAAGCATATCTATTGCAGCTTCCAGGTCACTTTCCGGCCTTTCGGCAAACCAGGCACCCAAATGTGTAGCCTCCATTGCGCCCGGTCCACCGCCAGAAACAGGAAGGAATCCCGATTCGGCCAGTTTTTTTCCGATATTCGCAACCTGTCTATAATCGGCAGAGCCTCGTGGCATACCATGACCACCCATCACTGCTACTATTTTTTTATGATTGCCTATCTTTTTCAGAAAATCGTGCAAGGCATCGCTTACGCCATGGTCGTGCAGCCTTTGTGCAAGCGTAACCTGTATGGAATCTGGCTCAGCCGAACCATTATCCCTAAAAAATTTATAAATTTTATAATCGACCGTATCGTGATAAGAATCCGGATTGCGATAATCGAATCCATTGTATAGGTCTTTGTAATTGTAAAGCTTGTTGAGATACATATTAAAAGGCACCTTCAATTTCGGAAAAAGAGCATTATCGCTGTGTAGTAGGTAGTAATTTACCTCGGGACTCATTTCACATCCCAAAAAAATACAGTCTTTGAAAACTGTTTTGAGCATCTGATTTGTGTAACTTCTAAGGTTGAGCCCTTGCACTGCTATGTTTTTCCAGTATCGCTCATTATTTAGTTTTAGTCCAAAATCTTCCAAAGTTTCAATTTGCAGCATCTTTTTTGGTTTTGGTTTTAAAAAGATTGCCAATATAATAAACAGGGCTGATTTTTTTTAATTTTTTGTCATAATTGTTCCACGAAGCCTTTCGGGGCAGTTATTTTTCTATCTTTGGGTCAAATATTCAAATATGCCAAGTCCCAGAGTTGCATTGACTTTTATCTTTACCGCTATTTTTATTGATGTAATAGGTCTAGGCATCATTATACCGGTTCTACCGGCATTATTGAAAGAAATGAGCGGTGGTGACCTGAGTACAGCATCTCAATATGGTGGATGGCTCATGTTTAGCTATGCAGCTTTTGAATTCCTTTTTGCGCCGCTCATTGGCGGTTTGAGCGACCAATTCGGACGAAAAAGAGTCCTGGTTGCTTCGCTTTTTGGGTTTACCCTCGATTATCTTTTTTTGGCCTTTGCTCCAAATATTTTCTGGTTTTTTGTGGGCAGAATTATTGCAGGGATACTGGGCGCAAGTTATTCTACTGGTACTGCTTATATAGCCGATATCAGTACAGCCGAAAATAAGGCAAAGAATTTTGGATTGGTAGGTGTAGCTTTTGGACTGGGTTTTATCATCGGGCCATTTTTGGGAGGTGTTTTGGGTGAATTTGGCAGCAGAGTTCCATTTTTTGCAGCGGCAGGCATTTCCTTTCTGAACTGTCTGTTTGGGCTATTTTTTGTTCCGGAATCACTGGCTAAAGAAAACAGAAGAAAATTTGACATCAGAAGAGCAAATCCGCTGGGTACTTTCAATCAATTGCGTAAGTACAAAGAGCTGCACATGCTCATCATTGCCTTTTTTCTTTTTTATGTGTCGGGACATGCAGTGCAAAGCACCTGGACTTATTTCAATATTGAAAAATTCGGTTGGTCTGAGTTTCAGATAGGAATTTCATTGGGTATTATCGGACTTTGGGTTGTTCTGGCAAATGGCCTACTGATTGAACCTTTTATCCGTTATTTTGGCATTGTCAAGGCCATTCTCCTCAGTTCGGTACTAATGGGTATCGGCAACATTCTTTTTGCTGTTGCAACTGAAGGTTGGATGATGTACATTTTTATGCTTCCATATATTCTGGGCGGCATTTGCGAACCAGCGATACAAAGTCTTATTTCAAATAAAATACCCCAAAATGAACAGGGTGAAGTGCAGGGCGCTTTGACCGGACTCATCAGCCTTTCAAGTATTGTGGGGCCACCAGTCATGTCCAATCTTTTTTCTATTTTTGCAAACAAAGGATCTTTCTATTATTTCCCGGGGGCAGCTTTTATACTAGGTGCATTGATTACGATTATCAGTACAATTTTGCTTTACCCTGCCTTGAAAAAACTAAATAAATGATTTGAGATTCAATCTCAAAATATGTTTTAAACAAAGTCTTGAATTACTTTGAAAGGCAATAATTCTATCACTTTAGTGTTTTTTGAATAAGATTTTGTAATTTTGCATAAAATCAAGATAGATAATCAACCTTTTAAGTTGTTTTTAACCTCCACTCATGAGGATTTTTTTTGTACTGATATTAACAATAATGCTTTATCCTGTTTTATCAATAGGCCAAAAGCAGTATGTACGTGTCAAGGCAAAGTCAGGTGATGGCATTTATGTCCTACTTGGAAGGTATGGACTCGACCGTCAGCAATGTAATATTGACCGTTTTTGCGAATTAAATAACTTAAATTTAAAGTCTTACCTTATAACAGGAAAGTCTTACGCGCTACCAATCGAAAAACACGTTTACGACGGCCAATCGATACAGAGCAGTATGAAGCTGCAGGATATCTACCTGGCTAAACAGATTGAACGCTATAACCGCTCCATGTGCAGTTTTAATCTAAAAACAGAAGATCATACAAGGGGAGCTAGAGAACTTTGGTGTCCGCATCATTTGCTGGCATGCAACAACAATCCCGAAAAGTTTGTACCCGGCGAGCGTTATTATGAAATTTTTGGTAAAAAATATGCAGAGCTTACACTCGAAGATAAAAGTCTGGCCGGTGCTGTGTATTACATCGTAGCAGGACATGGCGGACCCGATCCTGGTGCTATGGCAATTGAATCGGGCCGAAGAATATGCGAGGACGAGTACGCTTATGACATTTCATTGCGCCTTGGTCGCGAACTTTTGCGCCGCGGGGCCATTGTTCATTTCATAGTTGAAGATAAAGACGGTATCAGAGATTCAGAACTCCTCAACTGCGATGGCGATGAAAAAGCAAGGGGAAGCCTTTCTATCCCTTTCGATCAAATTGAAAGACTGCAACAGCGCAGCGATATCATCAATGAACTGTACCGCAGTTACAAAAATAAAGGTTTCGATTATCAACGCACTATCGAAATTCATATCGATTCGAGAAAAGAACATCAACGGGTAGATCTTTTCTTCTATTATTTTCCGAACAGCTCAATGGGAAAGGCGCTGGCAGATTTACTTTACAAAACAGTAAAAAGTAAATATGCCATTTACCGAAAAAATGGAGAATATGACGGCACGGTTACACCTCGCGACCTGCATGTGCTACGCGAAACGATTCCTACCTCTGTTTTTATTGAGGTTGCCAATATTCAGAATGAATTGGATCGACAACGAATTTTACTGCCAAGTAACAGACAATTGCTGGCCGAGTGGATTGCAGAGGGTCTTATGAAAGATTATTAGTGTCCTAATTATGGGGTTAGTCCCGCTTTTTGACCCCGATGGGGTCAGGCAAAATCCTTTGGTTTTTTCATTATTATGACATGTTTTATATTTCACTTAAAGTCGCAAAGATGCAACTCATCTACATTTACAAAAAGGAGCAAAGGTCGAACTTGTGTTAAAAAAAATGTTTTATCGGGAATGCTTTTTGGCGCTCTGTGTAAATCTTTGTGGACTTTGTGGTTAATACTTACTAAAGTTTTTATTTCAATATAAATACTAGTCTGACTTTTTTCTGAGTCCAACAGCATTAGCAATAAAATAGCTGCCGAATAAGGCCGGAACTAATAAATTAATACACCAAAGGCTAAAGGTTGCTACCAAAACTATACTCTGCTCCTGAAAATTTCCGTTGCCGAAAATTCCGAAAATCCAAACAGCAATGCTGCCTCTTGCAACCAGGCCCAATGCAGGCGGCAATGGCAATCCGGTCTGAATCAGATAAACCAAACTTATTGCTGAAATTAAAATGAAAGGCTCATTTTCAATTCCAAATGCATAAAGTATCAAAAGATATTGCAGGGTATAAACCAAATAGCGCAACAATGCCCATAGATAAGTTTTGATCAGAATGCTGTCAGTTATTCGATAGCGCTCTTTTTCCAATAGCCGTTCAACAAATCTTTTCAGATAAGCAATACCGCTTATGAGTGCGGCCAGAGGTCCCATCCTAAAATAGAGCACTAACATCAACAAAAACATCGGCAAAGCAAAAGCCAACAAATAATAACTGAGTTCAAGGGCCTTTTCATTGTCTGACGTAAAAATTATGCTGAATATGCCAATTACCCCCCCTGTCAAAATAGCCAACCATTGTGCGATTGATCCTTTCAGTGTTTCAAATACCGTGCGCAGTCGCTGTTCGGGTTTTACAAAAAGTACTCTTCCGCCGTATTCACCTATTCTGTTGGGTGTAAACAGCGCAAAAGTAATTCCGGCAAGCATTGCTTTAAAAGCAGTTTTGGTATCAAGCTGCTCTGCTTTATGCATTAGTGATTGCCATTTCATCAATTCCAAGCCCCAGTTGAGGGGCATTAATATAATTGCCAAAAATAGGTAGACCGCCTGTAAAAAACTAAAACCTTTCTGCCAAAAATACAATTCCCCCTCTCCTACCCGCTGCAGGCCATTCTGCAATTGATAGTATAGCAGTAGTATCAGGGCAGCAAAAATGACTATTTTGAGCAGTATCTGCAGGATTTTCCTGGCGCTTGCTTCTTGCATCAGTTGATTAAATTTGATGTCAAAAATAAATGTTTTTTACCATTATTAAGCACTAATGAAATTTTACTATTTATTAATAAGCATCATTAAAAACCTGTCTAATTCATCGTAATTTTGCGATATATTTTTTAAAATTCTTCTTCTATACAAATTAAGAAAATGGGTGTCAGTAAAAAGGAACTTTTCTCAAATGAACAGACTACATTGGCCGACCTGGCAAAAGCAATCGCACATCCTGCAAGAATTGCCATTTTGCAACATCTTTTAAAAACTGAAACCTGTATCTGCGGAGACATTGTCGAAGTTCTGCCCCTGGCACAATCGACCGTATCTCAGCACCTCAAAGAATTAAAAAAAGTCGGCATTCTGAAAGGTTCAATCGAAGGGGCAGCTATTTGCTATTGTATCGATCCGGCAGTTTGGAAAAGCATGAAATCTGTCTTTCAGGAATTTTTTGCTGAACTCAATGAATGCAGCAATAGCAACTGCTGCTAAAATTTAAAACTGAAATTATATAATTCTTTAAATACAACTTCGAACTATGAAAACAAAAAAAATGCTTCCCCTAATGCTAATTTGCGCATCAATACTTTTTTCATGTAATGAAAATTTAACAAAAACAGAACGAAATTCAGAAGACAAAAGCGATACCCTTAAAACAGAAAAAGCAGTTAACATGAAATTTTATCCCGAACTTACAAAATCCATCGAAAAAATTCAGGCGCTTGGCATAACGGAAGCACACAGGGAGTCGCTCGATAAAATTGCAGCCTATATCCGCGCTAAGCAGGAGAAAAATCAGACATGTGAGATTATTTTCATCTGCACCCACAACAGCCGCCGAAGCCATCTGGCACAGATATGGGCACAAACAGCTGCCGAAAATTTTGCATTGAAAAACATTATAACCTATTCGGGTGGCACCGAGGCAACTGCATTCAATCCGCGCGCTGTAGCTGCACTACAAAGAGCCGGTTTCAATATTGACAGCACAGGCAGTAAAAACCCGAACTACAACGTAAGCTTCTCTGACAATACAAAGGCAATGACCTGCTTTTCAAAAAAATACAGCGACAAACATAATCCGCAAAAGGTATTTCTTGCTGTAATGGTCTGCGACAGTGCCGATGAAGCCTGCCCTGTTGTGGCAGGAGCTGAAGCCAGGGTATCGCTTCCTTTTAGTGATCCAAAAAAATCGGATGGCAAGCCCGAAGAAGCTGCCACTTACGATGAGCGAAGCAATCAAATTGCAGCAGAAATGTTTTATATTATGTCGAAAGCTTTAGTGAAATAGACTTTTTTCAGACAGTGGCCTAGGGGCAGACTATCAGATTTCTGAACTTTTTCTGTCTGCACTTAGACAATTATACAATATCATGGAAACAAAAAAAATAGCCTTTTTCGAAAAATACCTGAGTGTTTGGGTATTGCTTTGTATCCTTGCAGGCATCGGTGTGGGACAGCTGTTGGGTGATCAGATAGAAGTCATTTCCAAAAGTGAAATTTATGGTGTTAATATACCAATTGCCGTTCTCATATGGTTGATGATTTACCCGATGATGGCACAAATTGATTTTGATTCGCTAAGCAATGTTGGCAGACATTTAAAAGGATTAGGGCTAACTGTTACGGTAAATTGGCTGATTGCCCCTTTTAGTATGACATTTTTTGCCTGGGTATTTTTCAAATATATTTTTGCGGCATGGATGAGTCCAGCCGAAGCAGAAGCTTATCTCTCAGGTGCGATTCTACTGGGCGTGGCTCCTTGCACTGCCATGGTTTTTGTATGGTCTTATTTGTCAAACGGCGATGCCAACTATACCCTGGTCCAGGTGGCGGTGAATGATCTCATACTTTTAGTAGCCTTTGTCCCTTTGGTGCAATTGCTTGCCGGCATCAACGGAATAGGAATTCCATACGATGTACTTATTTCATCTGTGGTTATTTTTGTTGTGATTCCCCTGCTTGCGGGTTATTTGAGCAATAGATTACTTATTAAACGATATGGCGCGCAGTGGTTTAAAGAAAGATTTCTGACTTTTTTTAAACCTGTTTCGATTATTGCCTTGCTGAGTACCCTTGTGCTGCTTTTTGCCTATCAGGGTCAGCAGATTCTAAACAATCCGCTTCATATTCTACTTATTGCCATCCCTTTGAGCATTCAAACTTATGCTACTTTTTTTATTGGCTGGACAGGAGCCAGACTACTCAAACTGCCGCACAACATCGCTGCGCCTGCTGCCATGATCGGTGCCAGCAATTTTTTCGAACTGGCAGTTGCCGTTGCTATTATGGTCTTTGGTCCAAATTCCGGAGCAGCCCTTGCTACAGTAGTTGGGGTGCTCATAGAAGTGCCAATCATGCTTTCGCTGGTGTTTTTGGCAAAAAGGTGGAGATATTAGCATTTGGCAGAATTTGAAAAAACTTCAATGCGGCATTAAAATATCGCGCTGTGACCACGACCCCGTTAGGTGGTCGTACACATTACTGCCGATAATTCCTTTTATTAGCGGCATTAAAATACCGCGCTCCTCTTGTACTGTTTTTCACAAAGGCTGAAGCCGTTTGGAAAAAATTCGTTGAATTTAAAGCCCTAAGGCAACTTAAAAGTAGAAAAAATAGCATCCATCCTTCGCATTTCGGGTCTTTTCTTTTGACCAGGAGCATAGACAAAAGCATCGATGAAGATGATGCGATTATTTTTGGCATCGGGCAGCATGTAGGTTGCAAAAGGGCCACCCATAAAATCTTTTTCCATACGCCATATTCCTCTGGCCTGCAAGGCACGCATTTCCTGGAACAGCATTTCTGAAAAATAAATAGGGAGATTTTCATCGTCAACCTCCATGAATGAACCCTCGGCCCAGGAAGAGAAATATTTTTTACTTAGTCGGTTTCTGATGGCAATGAGGCTGTCTTTCGACATTTTCTTATTGTCAATTCCGCTGATACTGTGAATCAGAATGTTGTTGCTACTTTTTTGGCGGTCCTCAAAGAGCCAGATGGTATTACTGTCTCGGTAGGCTATTTCGAAGTCACTCGGAATTTTCATTTCGAAACCAAAAGTATTTTTTATGCTGTCATTCAAACGAGGGCTTTGTCCATTGGCATATACCTGTTTTGAAAGCGTCTCGGCATCGAGTTTATTGATAATTTCGGTCACTTGCTTGTAATCTTTCGAAACCGACTCGAGCAGATCAGCTTTGTTTGGCGCAAACCAGTACACGACTACCTGTCCCATTGCCCAACGGTTTTTGTGAAAGGCTATGCGATAACGTCGGTTTGTCATAGCCTGTTGAATTTTATCATTGCCCAGAGCAGTTCTGATCATTTCGGTGGCTTTGTCATTTTTATCGGAAAGATCGGCCAGGATAATGATAGCACGGTGGGTGCGGTGTACTTTATTGAATTTTGCGGCATCGATAAACCTTACATCAAAAAGTGGTTCCGGTTGAGGGGTTACAGGGTAAAGGGCCTCGAACTGATTGCGGAAGCTGTCGCCAACTGCACCCATCCAAAGACTTTCATTACAAACCATATAAATATTATCGATACTGCCATAAGCCATCGGAGTAATTTCGAGTCTTTTCTTGGTATTTTCAGAGCAGGACAGTATTAAAATTGACAATATAACTAGTCCAAAACTGTATAAAAATAGGAATTTCTTATTCATGATTCAATTATCCGGATTTTGACGAACAACAGTTAGATGCTGACTTTATAATTCTTGGTGTATTCAACAATGCAAATATAAATCTTTTGTTTCAAATGGCAGCTTTTGCAGGTCTCACATTCGAATGAAGATTAAAATATGAAAAACTTTTTCACAGCAGCGTACAAATTGGGTACTCAAAATAAATAATTTACTAATTTCGCAGTCGAAACATCCTTTAATCTTTAAAAACAAATCTATTATGATACTGAAAGGTAAAAGAGGAATTATCTCGGGCGCATTGAACGATCAATCGATTGCCTGGAAGGTTGCTGAACTCTGTAAAGCCGAAGGTGCCGAAATTGTACTCACCAATGCACCTATTTCACTCCGTTTGGGAACTGTCAACGAATTGTCGAAAAAGCTCGACTGTCAGCTCATTCCGGCCGATGCCACTAAGGTTGAAGATCTGGATAATCTGGTGAACAAAAGTATGGAAATCCTTGGCGGCAAGCTTGATTTTGTATTACATTCCATCGGCATGTCCGTCAACATCCGCAAAAGCAAGCCCTACACCGATATCAACTATGACTGGATGCAGCAAAGTTTTGACATTTCGGCTATTTCATTTCACAAGATGATGCAAAGCCTTTGGAAGGCCGACGCCATGAATGAATGGGGCTCTATCCTCGCCCTCTCCTATATTGGCGCACAACGCGTATTTCCGCATTATCACGAAATGTCTGAAGCTAAGGCACTCCTCGAGTCTTTTGCCCGCAGTTTCGGTTATCATTTTGGTGTCAGAAACCATGTACGTGTCAATACCATTTCACAATCTCCTACGCCTACCACAGCAGGTTCAGGCATCAAAGGTTTTGAGGAATTTTTGAACTATGCCGAAAAAATGTCCCCGATGGGCAATGCGCCGGCCGAAGATTGTGCGAAGTATTGCGTTTCACTCTTCTCGGACTATACCCGTTATGTAACCCTGCAAAACCTCTATCACGACGGCGGTTTTTCAAACATGGGTATGAGCGGACAGATGATGGAAATTGGAGACTAAGTATTGAAACAGATATAAATTTTAAGCGCTGCCGGATTAATAAACTGGCAGCTCTTTATTTTTTCCACTTCAACCACCAGGGCAGGCGATTTTGTCTGATGTTGTAATATGGCAGATTTTCGGCACCGAAACTTTGATAAAAACGGGCAATAGATTCAATAGATGAACCTTCAAAATCGATAAACATTGGTTTTCCGACATTAGAGCGGATAAACATATCAACTAGATGATGCATAGCTCCGTTATCTCGCCCCTCCTTTGTGGTAAAATTCATCAGATTGATAAAACGGGCACCATTGGTCATCCAGAAAATCGCTGCACAAAGTTCCTGCTTTTCATTCTGAACCCCCATCAGAAAACCCTGGCCACGGTGCAGGCAATTGTAGATAATTCGATGGGCACTGTGGTAAAGCTGGGGCGGGAAAATATTTCCCTTTTCTTTCTGATAATTTTTCACCAATTCTACAAAATCCTCTGGTTTAATAGAACTTGTGCCGAAAAATCCATACTTCTCAGCTTTTTTCAGATTTCTTTTTAAATTGCTGGAGTAAGCAGCCGAAATCTTATCGTAACCCCAGTGAAGGGGCAAAGTATAATTTGGCTTTTCAGTTATGGTAAACCCTGGCAAGTCTTTGATTGTGTTGCTGTCATTGAGATTGATATCAATGAATTTAAACTCCTCAGGTATGGCTGAAATAAAGGCCTTAATCCGCTCTTCCGACAGATTATTCACTGTAAAAAGTCCCAACTGCTGACAAAGATAGGGCTGATACAGCCTTTTGATTCCAAGCAGTTTTTTATTCCATACTAAGGGAAAAACCGACTCATAGTCACCCTCCACCAATCCCATCCAATGATCGCAGATGTTATCGAGGTACCAGGTATAACCATAAATGAGGCTATTGGGCGCATAGTGCACACAACCATTCCATTTGGCTTTTTCAATTTCGGATCTTTGCAGTAATCGGATTTCCATTTAACAAAAGCTTTGTTTTCTGAACCGAATATCCATGAAAAAGTTCTAAATATGGTAATACTGTGCTATTTTTTTATTGCGGATTTGCAACAAGTCGAATTTTTTACACCCTATTCTGACTTCAAAATCATTTCAACGCTCAAAAATCACCTCCTCCTTCGGCACTCTGAATCGAGGTCCATAAATGCCTTCTTCAGTACCTTTCCCAACAGCTACAATCATACAGATTTCGGCACCTCGCGGCAGGCCCAATGCCTTTTTTACCCTTAGCTCATCGAAACCCTCGAGCGGACAGCTGTCAAAACCCTCGGCAGCAATTGAAAGCATAAAAGTTTGTGCAGCGAGGGCGCAGGATTTATGCACTACTATGCGCTGTTTGGCAAGACCTCCAGCTCTATAAAATGGTTTTCTGAAACCCATAAAAAAACTGATGCTTTTGCGTACCAGGGTCATAAAACCAAAAGGGTCGTTAGAATAAATTAAGGGCATCAGTTTACCATAGTAATTAAGTGATGATTTTTGCAGTCGGGATGGTTCGCCGATAATGCCCTCCTCTATCTTCTTCAGGTTCCATTTAGCTCTTTCTCGCCATTTATCGCGCCTGGTGACAAAAACTACCAGTTGTTTTGCTGTTTTTGCAGCCCGCTGGTTGAGGCAGAGCGGCACATACTTTTCTAATTCCGTTTTGGATTTTATCCAGTAAAACTCCCACAATTGCATATTACTGCTGTTGGGTGAAAGCAGCGCAAGTTCCAAACTTTTACGAATTACCTCATCGGGTACTTCAACATTTGCATCAAAAACCCTATTCGATCTTCTTAAATGCACAATCTCCTCAAATTCTTTTGAATACATATTGGTTATTTTAGATGCGTTTCTATAATTTTTTCCAGATCACTCAAGGTAGTGGGGCTCAAACCCACTGCATAAAATCTGATGCGTGATTCGCGGTCGATGACAATATGCGTAGGAAACATTCTTACATCATAATTTTCGGCAACTGTCTGGCTATCGGGAATAATGTTGTATAGAAACTTATTGCTGCTCAAAAATTTCTGCAGTTTGGCTTTGTCACTATTGGCGAATCCAATAAAAACAACCTCTTTGCCCTTAAATTTTTCAACCAGTTTATTCAGTTCGGGCATTTCCATTACGCAGGGCTTGCATTCGATAAACCAAAAATTGAGTACAAGCACTTTTTCTTTCAGCGCATCCAAAGAAAAGACATTGCCGTTCATATCGCTGACAGAAAATGAAACTGCCTGTTTCCCAAGCTTGTCCGGTTGTGCGTCCATTTGCCCGGGCTCCATCATACCTTGGCGCATTTCAAGCATTTGCTTCTTTTCTTCTTCGCTAGCCTTCCTCAGCAAAATCGTTTTAATATCGCCTTTCTTGTCTATATAGGGCTCAGGTACATAATCGCCCGACATCATTGCAGTCATAAACTCTTCAGGTTTTAGCCTGTTCAGATTTTCAAAATATATCGGTGTATTAAATGGGTCGAGCATTATGGGTTTATTGGGATCCATATCTTCTGGACCAGCTTTTTTAAGCCCTTTCAAGGGATTCTCTTTCTGTGCCGATTTGCTGGTTTTTTTTGAGCTATTTTTTTGTGCATTTGCATTTGCTGCAACAAATATGAACACCAGTAGGGAGAATAAGATAATTTTTTTCATTGGTTTATAACAGTTTTGAAGGTTTGTTAATCCGTAATTGAATGTAAAGTTAACGTTTTGCCGGGAAGGATGTATATTTTAATCTTATATTTGAATTTTTCAACAGCGCACAAAAAAATCAGCCTTAAATCAAAGATTTAAAGCTGATAAAAAAATTTGAAATTTTCCTGTTTCTTCACGAACCGATACCAAAAATATCGCTTTCCGCTTCGATTTGATTTACTTTAAATTGCCTGAGTGTAAGCCGTTTCAACCAATTCTCGGTAAAAGCCATTTTCTGCTTTCATGAGTTCGACATGCGAGCCCGACTCGAGCACCTTTCCTTTGTCGAGCACCAATATTGTATCGGCATGCTGAATAGTGGACAACCTGTGGGCAATGATGATGGAAGTTCTTTTTTCAATCAATTTTTCAATGGCATGTTGTATTACGCCTTCAGTTTCGGGGTCAATAGCAGAGGTCGCCTCATCAAGGATCAGTATTTTTGGATTAAAAACCAAGGCTCTGACAAAGGAAATCAACTGGCGCTGCCCCATCGAAAGTGTTGCGCCACGTTCCATCACCTGATAATTGTAGTCGCCGGGCAGACGCATAATAAATTCGTGGGCACCAATCATTTTGGATGCATCAATCACCTGTTCGAGGCTGATATTTGGATCTTTGAGTGTAATGTTTTCATAGACTGAACCCGAAAACAGGAAAACATCCTGCAATACGATTGCAATTTGCTTTCTCAGACTAAACAATTCATAATCTCTCAATTCTACTCCGTCGATAAAGATTTTCCCTTTGTGTATTTCGTAAAAACGATTCAGAATATTAATAATGGTAGTTTTTCCGGCACCTGTACTGCCTACGATTGCCATTGTTTTACCTGCATCGAGCTTGAAAGATAGTTCATTAAGTGTCCAATTACTAATTTCAGCTTCCGTTTTGTCCTGATCATAGCTGAAATAGACATCCTCAAAAACTATATCACCCTTAAGGTTGGCAGCAGGAAGGGTACCATTATTGGCAACATTTTTATCATTGTCCAAAATCTCGAAAACTCTGTTTGCTGCAACCATGCCCATCTGCAGGGAATTGAATTTGTCGGCAAGCATGCGAACAGGGCGGAAGAGCATACCCAAATAAAGTGGAAAAGCAACTAAAACTCCTAGCGTCAGTTCAGATTTGATCACTGCAGAAGTTCCATACCAGACCATCAGGCCCAATGAAGCTGCCGAAAGAATTTCAACAACCGGAAAAAAAACTGCGTAATAAAAAATGGAACGGATATTTGCTTTGGTATAAGTTTGATTTATTTTTTCAAATTTATCCCATTCGCGCTGTTCTGCATTAAAAATTTGTACGATGCGCATACCGCTGATACGCTCCTGAAGAAAGGCATTCATTTTTGAAACCTGCGAGCGGATGATTTCGAATGATTTTTTTACAGATTCTTTGAACCATATTGACGACCAGATGAGCAGAGGTAAGGTGGTAAGACAAACCAGTGTAAGCTGCCAACTTGTGTAAAACATTATTCCCAAAACAAAAATCAGTGTCAGCACATCGGCTACAATGGTAATTACCCCTTCAGAAAAAACCGAATTGATGGTTTCGATATCACTAATAGTTCTTGTAGTAGAAGTACCTATAGGTGTTCTGTCAAAATAAGATAGTCTGAGACTGTTGATATGGTTAAAAACCCTGACCCTTAGGTCTCGAATGATTGATTGTCCCAGCCAACCGGTACAATAGGTAAAAACATAGGATAGAAAACCTTCAAACATTAGAATCGAACAAAGCATCGCGATCATAAACAACAGGCCCTGGCTATCGGAAACAATGATATGATGATCGACTGTGTACTGTACAAGATAAGGTCTGACGATTGATACCGGTGCTAGAATAACTGAAAGAAAAGCGGCGAGAATGAATACACTTCGGTATTTCCCGGTTAATCCGAATATTCTTCGCAAAAGCTTAGTGTCGCTGTAACTACGAATTTTATCTGTATTTTTTTTGCTCATTTAATTTTAATATTGCACCATTAAAGTTTCATCGTAAACGCGCAAGGACTGTAAAAGTTTGAAATCCTGTTCGTCTTTGCACTGTAACGCTAGGCCGACAAAACTGTTATTTTCGCTGCCGTTTATAAAGTCCATTGCCAGAATTTCGCCTATTTGCCACTTCCCGAGGGCTGTGCCTTCAGAGAGTTTGACATAAATCGACATTGAAGCCTCAACCTTACCCTCTGTAATTTCGCCCAGGAGTACAATCTGTAACTTATCCTTAAATCCGTAAACAACGGATACCCTGAAAGTGGCATGAGCAGTTTGATTTTTAATTTCTGACATAGTTTTTGAAATTTATAAATAACCAGCTGAATCTGAAAAGCAAAATTATGATTTTAAAAGCAAAATTGCCATTTAAAACAATTTTAAGCGGCTTTTTTTGTAATTTTTCGAACTCAGTTTTAATAATTTAGATTAATCAGCTATCTTGATGTCGAATTTATGCCTTCAGTATGTCCTTTAGACCTGTGGACAATACTATTTTGGCCGAAAGCCCGAAAGAACCTAAACTTTAACCCTACACTAACACAGAAGAGATCATGAGTGCATCCTTCGATATTCTGGCAAAAATGCCTTTTCCCGGTCTTAGATCTTACGATCCGACCGAAAAAGATATGTTTTATGGTCGAGACCGTCAGCTTGATGAACTTTTAAGAAAAATAAGATCCAATAGATTTTTGGCTGTTGTCGGAAATTCAGGCAGTGGAAAATCCTCCTTAGTAAAAGCTAGTCTTGTCCCAAAACTTCAGGAAGGTTTTGCTGGACAAGCAGGACAAAATTGGAGAATAGCCATTTGCACACCCGGCAATAACCCCATAGCGAATTTAGCCAACAAGCTCGCTCAGCGCAACGTACTGCACAGCGACGACAAAATGGATCCAAATTATCCCTCTGTCATTGAAAATACACTAAGAAGAGGCAGTTTGGGGATTGTTGAAGCCTACAAAAGCGCAACGGCCGATAAAGACAATCTAATTATCATCGTTGACCAATTTGAAGAAATTTTCAGGTTTGCAAAGAAAAATGCAAAAAATCAGGAAGACGCTGCAACTTATGTAAATCTGCTGCTCAACGCCAGCCGTCAGAAAGATGTTCCGATTTACATCATTCTTACCATGCGCTCGAGTTTTATTGGCAATTGTACTGATTTCCGTGGATTGCCCGAGGCCATCAACGACGGACAGTTTCTGATTCCCAAAATGAAAATTGAGGACCTGAAAAAGGTCATCATTTCACCCATAAAAGCTACCGGTGCATCGATTGATGCGGAACTCGTCACTCATATCATAGCAGATATGGGCGATGATTTTGACGATTTGCCTGTTTTGCAGCATATGCTCTTGCGGACTTGGGACAATTGGGTGGAGGACTGTGATCCTAATCAACCAATAGGTATAAAGCATTACGAAGCAGTTGGTGGGCTAAAAAAAGCACTTTCCATTCATGCAGAAGAGGCCTTCAGAGGTTTAGATACCCGCGACAAGCAAATTATCTGCGAAAGGATGTTCCGTGCCCTTTGCGAAAAAGGAATCGACGGCAATGCTACACGCCGACCCGCTTCAGTACGGGAAATTATGCAGTTAACTTCGATGCCGCTTACAGCCATAATACCCGTTATCACAACTTTCAGCCGACCTGGCCGACTTTTTCTCTCAGCACCTGAAGCCGCTGATATCGAAGAAGAAACAATCTTTCATATTGCTCATGACAGTTTAATTGATAAATGGGATCGTCTCGCCGCTTGGTCAAATGAGGAAAACGAATCGGCCGATATCTATGCGCGTATGTCGGAAGCTGCTTCACTTTACATGGAAGGCAAGGGAGGTCTTTGGCATGATCCGGAACTGACCCTGGGCCTTAAATGGCTCGATCCGGAAAAATATGACAGTGCAAATCCCGATCGATTGGCTCCAAATCAGGTATGGTCGCTGCGTTATAACAATATGTTCGATGACACAGTCGACTTTCTCAAAAAAAGTGAAGGTGCACAGAACAAAAAAGAATTTGCCGAAAAAGAGGATTCCGACCGTAAAAAGAAAACCAGAGCGCTCATCATGTATCTCTCGCTCGGATTCGGTATCATTTGTCTAATTCTATTGCTGCTTGCAGGTGTTGCACTCGAAAGTGCCCGCAGATCTGCAGTGATGGCAGGAAGAAAAGAAAAAGAGGCAAGACTGGCTGCCTATCAGGCCGAATTGGCGAAGCAGGATGCTGCCGGCAAAGAGTTTTTGGCACTTACAAATGCCAAACGCGCCGATCAGGAACGTCTTATGGCGGAACTTGCAACAGAAAAAGCTATAGAATCTTCTGAAATTGCACAGCAAAAATCGCTCGATGCTCGCCGCTCTGAAGCCAAAGCACTCGTTGCATTCGATTCGGCTCGTGCTGCTATGGCTAAGGCCGAAAGAGAGCGACTGAACGCGCTGGATAAAGAACGCATGGCCATTGAGCAGAAAAACATTGCCGATACAGAACGCATGAAAGCCATCAAAACCAAAGGATTATCACTGGCTCAGTCTGTTGCAGTAAAATCTTGGAAAGTTGAAGACCCAGATGTTCAGGCACTACTTGCTCAAGAATCTTTTGGTATAAATAAATCCAGTGAAGGAAGAAGCAATGATCCATATATATATGAGGCGCTTTACAAGGCACTCGATAAAATAAATGGTGTAAAAGATAATCCCGATTTCAATACACTTAACATCGCGCCCGAAGGATTAGATCATATTGGGGCTGTACGCAGTATTGTAGTTAGCAACAAACAAGATGAAAAAGATATAAAAGTTTACACTACCGGTTCAGATGGTTGGCTCTTAAAATGGAACCTTCAGTCTTTCAAAGGCAAGGATGACCGAAATAAAAACGGACGTCCGGAAGAAATAGCCCGCAATAGAAATGACCGTGTTTATAGAAGTATGGATATGAGTCCCGACGGTAAATACCTGGTACGGGGTGGCGATGAAGAATATATCGAAGTTTTCGATGTCGCAAAAAAAGAACTCAAACTTACCATTGATGCGCACCGCGGCCGCCGTGTATGGGCACTTGAATTTCTACCCGATGGTAATGCAGTGGTATCCGCAGGTGATGACGGTTCAATCAAATATTCAAATCTTAAAGGTCAGGTTACACCTATCGTAGAAGGATTGAGCAACAGAATCACCTCTATTTCCTTATCAGGCGATGGACAGCATATTGCAGGGGTTGGTAACAGTCCGGCCGTTTCCATCTGGAATATCAAATCCGGACAGGAAGAATTCAAATTGGACAATCCATATAATAAGCAAAATGCAACTTCAGTAGCAATAAGTCCTGCAGGTCGTTTTGTAGCTGTCGGATATCAGGATGGCGCGCTGCTCATCTGGGATATTTATGACTATGTCGAAAAACGCAACGAATACAAACCCGAAAGATTGCTCAATCATAGTGCCGGCATAAGCGATATTTCTTTCAGCGACGACGGTACCGCTCTTTTGGTGGGATCATTGGATAAGCGAGCTACGCTTTGGCAGGTTTGGGATAAGAAATTTGAGAAATTCGACAATGAAAAAGAGTTTCCTTTCAAAGATCCTGAATTCAAACCAATTC
>JBIPOO010000011.1:0-34483 GCA_044379045.1 Saprospira sp. | reverse complement strand
AATTCTGTGATCAGCTTATGATAAAAAGAAATTACGCCAAAAAATTTTCAGGTTACTTCTCTAGAATCACTATTAAAATTGCATCTTTTACACTATTACAATATATTAACCATTTAAATAACAAGCCGTTAAACAGAATAAAACATGCCTTGGCTTTTTAATCGCACAACGGGTTCAATAAATTATTTTAAATAACAATAACAAAATATTAACACATTTTTCTATTTTTATACAAGTAAGTAGAGATAACATTTTGATAGTATTACAAATCTGTAATTACAGATTTTTTTAATCTCAAAATATAAATTTTCGAATTTTTAAAACATGGATTGTTATTCTATATTTATAACGCTAATTACCAAACAAATATATATAAATGATTTGTAAAAACATAATCTTCACTGCGCTTTTCTTAATTACCTGTGTGTTTGCCAATGCGCAAAACAAAGCAGACAGCGTATTTACTGCAATTCAATCCATTAATTCCATAGAGCAGAAAATCGATTACCTGAATCGTCACATTCGATCTAATACCAATCAGCGTGCCGCCCAAATGAGGCCGTATATAGATATGGCAGATGAATTGCTTAATTATTTACCCTACTTCTACAAAGGGGAAAATGATTTACTAATCAATAAAATTAGATTTTACTCTTATATCGGCAAATCGGATAGTGCCTTTTTAATGCACAAAAAAATTGTACCTCAAAAACTCACAAAAGAACAAGAGGCTTGGTTTTTATTTTCAGAGGCAGATATATTAGTACACAATGGCGAGCAGGAAAAGGGTATGAAAAGTTTACTTTCTGCTTTAAAAATACTGGATGAATCTGTTAAAAATCCTAGCCTCAAAGCTATGACGCTCAATGATATTGGAAATGTATATTTTATGCAAATCGATTATCAAAATGCACTCAAATATTATAAACTAGCTATTGAAATCAGAAAAAACATTGCAGAGTATAAAGCGCTCGCATCCACATACAATAATTTGGGTTCAGTTTTTAAGAATATGGAAAAAACAGACAGTGCAAGATTTTATTACTTAAAATCCTATGAAATCCGTTCAAAAATTGCTGATAGCATGGGTATTTCGGGTGTTTATAACAATTTGGGGGTATTAGCCGAAAAGGAATTGAATTTCAATTTGGCAGCCGAGTATTTCAACAAAGCATTCGAATTGGGAATTAGCTACGGAGATTCACTTTCAGCTTTACCAATGCTCATAAATGTAGGCAATGCTCAATGGAGAGCAAAAGATTATTCAAAAGCAGAAAAAACCCTAGAAACAGCAGTAGACCTGGCCAAAAGAAGTAATAGTAGTTTTCTCGAAAGCAAGGCATATCAGGTTTTAGCAAGACTATTCAATGAAAAAGGTGAACACAAAAAAGCTTATGAACTTATCTTATATGCGATTTCTGTAAGTCTTAAACATAGTAACAGCGAAACCCTTAGAATAACTAAAGAATTAGAATCGAAATATGAAAATGAAAAGAACTCCAAAACAATTTTAATACAACAGAATCAACTTAATGAGGAGAAAATTAAACTATTAGCTAAAGAAAAAGAGCAAAAAATATTGATTCTGACCATAACTGCTGTGTCTATTCTGGTATTAGTTATTATGTATTTATACAGGAGGCAAAGAGCTATTTCAAAGAAATTAAAAATCCAAACTAATTTACTTGATAAGAGTAATCGAGAGATTGAATTATTACTTAGAGAAATTCATCATCGGGTAAAAAATAATCTTCAAATTATTTCAAGCCTCTTAAATATTCAGGCAAAATCAATAAATCATCCCGATGCAGTGTTGACTCTGAAAGAAAGTCAGAGTCGAATTCATTCTATTGCACTGGTCCACGATAAGCTTTACATGAATGATAGTCTGGATAAAATAGATGTTCCTAACTACTTAGGTGAATTGTGTAAAGATATTATTACAAGTTTTGAAAGTGAAACTAAGATTAAACTTCATGCTGAATTCACCGATTTAGATATCAATGTAAATCTTGCAATGCAACTTGGAATTATTATAAATGAAATTTTGACAAACAGCCTAAAGTATGCTTTTATGAATTCCGGTTCTCCTCAGATTGATATATTACTTAAAAAACATGATGATGATAAATTTGAACTCAGTATTAAAGACAATGGTAATGGAATGAATCAAAACATGAATAAAAAATCTTTTGGAATATACTTAATTGAATCGATGACAGAGAAAATAAATGGGACTTTGACACTAAAAAGTGATCAAAATGGCACAAGCTATCAAATAATTTTCTCAAACAAGGGGCAAGAAAACTAAAATAAAATGGCAAAAAAAATATTGATAATAGAAGATGAGCCAATCATTGCAATTGACATTGCACAAAGACTAGAAAATCTCGGCTACGAAGTAATAGGCAGTTGTAAAAATGCCGAGGATTCAATCATGCTGCTAAATGAACAAAAGCCTGATTTAATTTTGTTGGATATCATTCTAAAAGGTAAAATAGATGGGATTCAACTTGCAGGAATTATAAATCTGGAATACAAAATTCCTTTTATATATCTCACAGCATTTTATGACAAGGAAACAAAAGAGAGAGCAAAGAAAACCGATCCTTATGCTTTTCTAATCAAACCTTTTAATGACGATGAATTGCAAATGGCAATTGATTTGGCATTTGATCGATATTGGAAAGAAAAAAATCAAGATAACTTCTACGAAAATGCTGACAAGCATATGACATCAATAGATTCAATTGATTTAAATGAGTTTTTTATGAAGACTGGTAATCAGGAATTTCAAAAAATAAACATAGATCATATCGATTTTATTGAGGCTTTCGACATCTATTCATATTTCTATCTCGACAAAAAAAAATTACTGGTCAACATAAGTCTCAAAGACATTGAAAATAGATTAAAGAACAGTTGTTTGTTTCGAATACATCGTTCCTATATTATCAACATTAAAAAACTTGACTCAATAAAAGGTAATCTTGCAATCATTAAAGAAAAAGAGATTCCAATAGGTGGGAGTTATAAATTACAGCTTTTCGAAAAGTTAAATGTGATCTAAACTGCTTAATTTTTATCTGATAAGTACATTTCATTGAATAAGATACCGACACATGAGATTTTTCACATAGAATAATACAGCTTCACCTAAAAAATAATTGCATTTACCTATTTACAGAGTAGGTTTCAAAAGTTGTTTGATATATTTGACAAACTCAAATTTTTTTTATTTCAAATTCCAACAAAATGTCAGAACTAACACTAGATGGTCTCAAAGACATGAAGAAGGCCGATTATATTAAAGCCTTTAAAAATAAAGCAGCCTGGAAAAAAGCAAAAGCAGTAATTATACTTGTTGATTACAAACTTGAAGGAAAAAAAGCAGTTATAGCTATCCCATTCAAAAAGGAAAATGAAATGAAACTTGAGATGAAAAGACTCAAGAAAGAAAAGATTCATTTATTAAAAAAATCGGGTGGTGGCTCAATAAATATTGAGGTGGGTGCTGATGGTGAAAGAGAGGCTAAAATTGAACTTGGAATAGGAGGTCTCAAACCGGAGCTTTTGTTGCTCAAGGCAGGTCCCCTTTTCGAAAAAATAAAACTAAAAATTCAAGCTACTCAAAATGAGGAAGCTAAGGCAGATGCTGCAACATCGGAGGGTGAAGTGGATGTAAATGAAAATCTGCCTGAGGATAGTTTAGACGATGTAACAGTTGAAGATTCTGAAGAAGATGAAGAAAAAGAAATTTCAACAAAAAAAAATATTTTAAAAACTGAAGGCTCAAAAATAACTGTTATTGAAGATGCATTGACTCAAATAAAGAATAGTGCATTAAAGTTAATGAGTATCAAAGATACTTTAAGCTCAGATAAAATAAGTGAAAATTTACGTAAACTAAACGAAGCTCTTACTAAGTTGAAAAATCACCCAAAACTTGGAGAAAACGAGCATAAAACAATTGTTGAAATTGATACAATTTTAGTAAATATTTCAAAATCTACACAGACCCTAACAACAGATGAAAAATCGAGTTCGATGGATAATGATATGATGAATAAAATGAATGAGGTGGAAGTGCAAAAAAAAGAAAACAAGGCTCCTAATAAAGAGGAATTAAAATTGGACTTAAAAGATATTTATAATAAAACCGAAGAATTGTGCAAAAAACTTGGTCTTGACCTTAATGCATTTAAAAACTAATCCTCCAAATAACTAAATATGAAAGTTAAAGATAAAAATGAACTTAATAGTTTGTACAAAGAATATAAACAACTCGAAGATTTATTTAAAAAAATACATGCTTTACTTAAAGATAATAATATTAAGCCAGATGAAGAAATAAAAAAGCTACATACCTCTATTAAAGATGCATTAGCTGCCATTAGTAAAAAATTAAAAGAAGAAAATAATCGACTCCAATTGGGGGAAAATCTTCCTAAAGAAAATGATGACACAGAGAATGAAGAAGAGGAAGCTGAAACACATGACGAAATGACTATACCTGTTAAAAAAGGGGTAGGTCTGACTATATCCACTGATGAAGAAGGCAAAATGTCTTTTGGTGCATCATTGGAAAAAGGTGATAATACTATTGGACTAGATGTTAGCTCTGAGGGCGATATTACAGCATCAGCAGAACATGAATTTAAAAACGATGTGACAGCCTCGGCAGAAATAACTAAAGAATCAATTCAGCTGGCACTTGAAAAAAAATGGGAAATGCGTGAGCTCAATTATTGGAGATACTTGTTGCCTCCAAGTCCTGCAACCTTGGGCCTTGGAGTGGTTTTTAGCATAAGTTTAAATGGCAGCATAGGTTTAGAGGCTAAAGGTGCTGTCAATTATAAAAAAGGAACCGCCTCAATCGCTATCAATGCCAATGGAAGTTTGACTGGTTCAGTTAAAATTTCCGGTGAAGCTTTAGGAATTGTTGAAGCTGGAGGTCGTACTGCTTTGACAGCAGCAATTAAAGGAACAGGTGATCTTATATTTAATGGTTCTGATATTTCTCCAAATGCCACTATAAGTGCTGATTTAGTATTATCGATCAACATTGTAATTGGTTTTTCAGAAGCAATTATTGAAATAGCTAAAGAAATTGATGTTGAAAGAGATGATTTGACTTTTGAATACCCTATATCTTCTTTAGAATTACTAAGGCTTGTTGGTATTAGCATAAAGAATGGCAGTATTGTAGGTTCACTTAGTTTTGAACCTGGCAAGGATTTGGAAACTGCAATGAATACTATTGAAAGCGGGGTTAAAAAATTAAAAGAAATTGGGGACAAGGTTCTTCAATGGTTGGAAGAGGCAGTTCAATGGTTGGAAGATACTGCAAAGGATGTAGGTAAATTTATTGAAAATAATTATGATGAATTCTGTGAAAGTCTAGATTCAGCCTATGAATTTATTTCTGACTTGTTCGAATCGGAAGAGGAAAAGAGAGCTGAAATGATTAAGATTTTAAATGCCTCGTATTTACAAAGCCTCATTTCTGCTTCTATTACCAAAATCCAAAAAAATAAAAAACATTTGATTGCAATAAAAGGTAAAAACCAAATGCAGCGTTCTCTATACCTTATTTCGGTCATCATTCCTGAAATATTGAATGATCCCTTCATACGTCAAAGCCTCGAAGCATTAAAGAATAAAGACACTGCTAAACTAGGTGAGAATAATCGCATAGCTATGACTGCCTTTAGTATAGAAAAGGTCTTTGTAGAGGGTAGACAAGGTGAGGATGGCTTGTATATGGGTCAGGATCTGATTGTACATGTTGACGTTCGTCGCGAAGAACAATTGTGGGAAAAAATTTTAGAAGCAAAAGATATTCATTCAATGGTAACAGCTACACTTTTGTGCGATGGCAAAGTAGTAAATTCAGGATACATAAAAAATACAGCAATAATTTCCAAAAGTATGCCTGTTTCTTCGGCAATAACAGTTCCAATAAGACTTCCAGCAGCAGCCGAAGGATTTATTGATTCAACTGGTGCAGAGTGGTCAGTTTTCGCTAAAATAGATTTTGTTGGAGAAATTATGGATATTGAAAGTCCTAAGCAATCAATAAAAGTAACTCGGAACGAAGAGCAGTTCGAAAGCCTTATGCCTATAATGCAGTCACTATTACCTACAGCACGAACAGCACTGTATGGTAAAAAACAGGACGGCATGTTTATTCAAGGGCAAAATTTAACTGTTTTTGTTGAGGTTGATATTGAGGAATTACCAGACCCTGGCTATCTTGATGGCATTGTAGACGTTAGACTCTTTTGTGATAAAAATGAAGTTGCAATTGAAAAAAACAATCCTATTAGAGTAATAGCTCCAAAGTCAAACATTAGAGTTAATATTATGATTCCTCTAGAATATCCTGAATCTTTAATGGGTGGAGACTGGTATGTTTTAACTGAAATTAAAATTGCAAATATGAATGTCATAAAGAAAAAACGTAACCTAGCTGTGTTAAATCCCAATAGAAATTTTACAGCACCCGAACAACATCAGTCTCTTGATACTTCAGAAGTAGACCTTTAGACAAATAAAAAGGAGATAAATCTCAATTTTTTTTAATCCACCAAAATTATTAAGAAATGTCAGAACTAACACTAGACGGTCTTAAAGACATGAAAAAGGCTGATTTTATAAAAGCCTTCAAAAACAAAGCGGCCTGGAAAAAAGCCAAAGCTGTACTTATTTTAGTTGATTACAAATTGGAAGGCAAAAAGACTACGGTTGCAATTCCTTTTAACAAAGAAGCCGAAATGAAGGCCGAGCTCAGAAAAGTCAAAAATGAAAAGATTCACCCCATGAAAAAAACAGGCGGCGGAGATGTGAGCTTTGAAAATGATGGTCCGGATGGCATGAAGGCTAAAATCGAACTTACTCGCGGCGGACTTAAACCCGAAATGCTGCAGACTAAAGGTGAAGAATTATTTGGCAGAATCAATGCAGTTTTAGAAGTTAAAGTCTCTAAAGATAAGGAAGATCAGGATCGTCTGAAAAAAGATGGTGAAACCGAAGAAGATGAAGCAGATTTTCTTGATGATACAGATGTCACTGACAACAAAAACCTGACAAATCTCGCTAAAGAAGGAGAAGTTACGGACAAACAGGTCCACAAAATACTTGACACCAATGACGGTTGGATATTATTAAAAGCCCACAATGCAATTCAACGCGACATAGATAAACTAAAAACAGCCAAAACAGCTGAAGAACAAAAGGCAATTAGAAAAGGGTTAGCAGTTAGTATTCACAACTGGTTAAAATCTTACGAGAAAGCTTCTGCTGAAGAACAGAAACAAATGAAAACCGCTTATGAAAAATACAGTCAGATGCTTAAGAAAGACGAGAGCGATGAAGCTCAAACCTCAAAAACCGTACAAACACCTAATGAAGAAGATAAATCAGGCAAAAGTTCAAAAGATAACAATGGTCTAAGTCCATCACAGGCAATGTTTTTTAAAGATTTAGAAGCATATTTAATAAAAGCTGTTCAAATTATGAATGCAGAACTCAAGAAAAATTCATCTAAATATTTTGACAGAGATGTTCAATTAATTAAAGAGAGTCGTGCATCTGCTCTTACCAATCAGGCAATCGAAAACTTTAAAAAGAAGCCTGATTCCATTACTGTTGACAGAATACTTAAGGTACTGCCAAAGGTTTTAAAATTGTGGAATGAACAATTTGAAATTGACCTGACAAAAATTGCTAAAACTTACGCCGGCAGTCAGCCTGACATGGCGCTATTGTCTAATTAAACTTTTAGTAATTTTTTAATCTTATTTTATGTAAAAATATAATCACTTAAAAAACGTGATATATCGATTGAAATGAGGTCGAAAATTTTGAAGTTTACAATGATATGCAGCTGAAAATGGATAATTATTCTTTAATTTATTTATGAAAAAATGAAGTATAATATTTAATTTGATTCAATAAATTATTGACTTGACTATTCCAAAAAATGTAATCCACAAATCCATTGTCTTTTTATTTTCTACTCCTGGGTTGCTTGTTGATTAATAATAAATACATAATGAATTTATTCAAAATAAAAAAAGCAGCCAAATTGGCCAAATTGGCTGCTTTTCCATTCCCTAACCCTTCCCTATTCCTTCACCCCTACCAAATCAAACATAAAAGCATATTCCAAAGCAACTTCCTTGTAGCGCTGAAAACGCCCCGATGAACCGCCATGTCCGGCATCCATATTGGTTTTGAAAAGCAGCAGATTATTATCAGTTTTGTAATCGCGCAATTTTGCGACCCATTTTGCGGGCTCCCAATATTGGACCTGAGAATCGAAAAGACCGGTTGTGACCAGCATGTTTGTATAGGCTTTTTTCTCTACCTTGTCGTAGGGCGAATAACGTTTCATGTATTCGTAGGCTTCTTTGTTTTCCGGATTTCCCCATTCATCGTACTCATTGGTTGTGAGTGGAATAGACGGGTCCGACATAGTAGTGAGCACATCTACAAAAGGCACTTGGGCTACTATGCCCTTGAAAAGTTCGGGAGCCATATTGGCCACGCCACCCATCAGCAATCCTCCGGCCGAACCGCCCATGGCAAAAAGTGCATCTTTATTACTGTATTTTTCTTCGAGCAGGAATTTGGCACAGTCGATAAAATCGTAAAAGGAATTGAGCTTGTTTTGCATTTTGCCATCTTCATACCAGGCGCGACCCAAAAACTGACCACCGCGTATGTGTGCAATCGCAAAGGCAAAGCCTCTGTCCAAAAGGCTCAATCTGGTCGGAGAAAAATAAGGGTCGATTGTTACACCATAGGCGCCATAAGCATAAAGTAAAAGGGGAGCTTTTCCATTTTTATTAAATCCTTTTTTATAAACTATGGAAATGGGTATTTTTTTGCCATCGCGGGCAGTGGCATAGAGTCTTTTGGTTTCGTAATCATCGGGATTGTGACCGCCCACTACTTCCTGACGCTTTTTCAAAGTCCGCTCTTTGCTCGCCATATTGTAATCGTAGGTAGAGTTGGGCGTAGTGAGCGAAGAATAGTCAAAACGTAAAAGTTCAGAATTCATATCGGTATTAACACCCATTCCCACCGTATAGGCCTCCTCTTTAAATTCGACATAATGCTCTTTTCCATCTCCCTGGTTTCTGATTCTTAAATTCACCAAACCCTTGCTTCGCTCTTCAACAACTAAGTATTTTTTAAAAACATCGGCCGATTCAATATAGACATCGCTGCGATGTGCAATCACTTCTTTCCATGCATTTTTATCGGAAGTTTTATCCTCAGGAACTTCCATTAAGCGAAAATTTTGAGCATTCCAGTTGGTACGCACATAAAACTTATTTTCGAAATGCGTGATATCGTATTCGTGGGTAGCTTCGCGTTTTGCAAATTGGCGGAAGCTTCCTTCAGGTTTATCGGTTTCCAGTAAATGATAATCGGAACTCAAGGTCGATGAGTTGTAAACTATAATAAATTTATCAGATTTTGAACGGTACACACCAATGTAGTAAGAAGGATCTTTTTCGTGGTAAACCATCACATCTGCTTTCTGCTCAGTACCAAGTTTATGGCGGTAAATCTTCTCCGACAGCAGTGTTTTTTCATTGCTCTTGCAGTAAAAAAGGGTTTTATTGTCGTTGGCCCAGGCCATAGAGCCGCTGGTCCCTTTAATTACATCTTTGTATAAATCTCCAGTCTCCAGATTTTTAAAATAAACGCTGTAAACCCTACGACTAAGGGTATCTGTTGCATAGGCCAGTATTTTATTATCGGGACTAACAGCCATTGCACCCAAATCGAAATAGGCCAATCCTTTTGCGAGTTGATTGCCATCCAGCATAATTTCCTCTTTGTTGTCGAGGCTACCTTTTTTACGGCAATAAATGGCATACTCCTGCCCCTCTGCATAGCGGGTGTAATACCAATAGCCATTTTTGAAATAAGGCACCGAGGCATCGTCCTGCTTGATACGGCCGATCATTTCTTTGTAAAGACTTTCCTGAAATGCCTCGGTATGTTTCATCTGCGCTTTGCAATAGTCATTTTCTGCATTCAGATAATCATACACTTTTTGAGTCTGCGCATCCTTTTTTTCTGCCGATTTCTGTTCATCGCTCAGGCGCATCCAATAATAATTATCGATACGGGTTTCGCCATGGATTTTCAGTTCATGCGGGATTTTTTCGGCGATTGGTGCTTTAACGTCCATTTTATGGGTGTTTTTATTGGAGTTACAGGCCAGAAGCATAAATATGCTTAGGCCCAGAATGAGGTTGATATTATTTGATTTCATTTCTCTAATTTTTTACAAATCTAAAAATCAAAAATAAAGATTTGCAATGATTAAACAATTTTATATTTTTGGGTTTTATAATTAGATTACTTTATGTTAAAACCAAAACTATGAAAACGCGATTTTTATTAACAATTTTTCTTGCTGCTGCAGCATACATAATCTTTAGCAGCAGATCTACCGGTCCCGGATTTAATGGCCTAGGCGATAGAACAAGTTCTCCTGTTTCGAGTGGTAACTGTTCAAATTGTCATTCAGGTGGCAGCTTTGGCGCTTCTGTAACAATAACACTTCGCGACCAAAGTAACAACATTGTTACATCATACGTAGCAGGCCAACCCTATATTTTAGAATTTGACGTAAACAATAGCAGCGGAACACCCGGAGGATTTGGAGGTCAAGCAGTAGCTCTAACGAGTACAAATGCCAACGCAGGTACCATGGGCACAACGATTTCAACCAATACAAGAACTGTTACCATTTCAGGTCGTTCCTATGTTGAACACAACAGCATATCGGCAAATGGTATTTTCCGTGTAAACTGGACAGCTCCAGCCTCTGGAACTGGCACAGTAAGAATTTTTGCATCTGGATTGGCTGTAAATGCCAATGGAGGCACCTCTGGCGACCAGGTTGCAACGGCAAATATTCAAATTACTGAACAGGTGCCTACCACAATTTCATACAGTCAATCAACCTACTGTCAGAATACTACAAATCCAACTCCAACCATTACTGGTACAACAGGTGGAAGCTTTAGTGCTGGTGCAGGTTTATCAATAAACAGCAGTAGTGGACAAATCAATCTTGCAGCTTCAACTCCGGGTACTTATACAGTTACATACAACTTTGGCGGAGGCAGTACAACTGCATCTGTAACCGTAACTGCGCAGGATGCCGCTACCCTATCTTATGGTGCTAATACAAGCTTCTGTGCATCGCAGGGTAGTGCTGTTAGTCCCACAGTCACAGGTGTGCAAACCGGAACATTTTCAGTTGTTCCTTCCGGATTAAATATCAACTCAACTACCGGTGTAATTACACCATCTGCTTCCATTGCAGGGAATTATGTAGTTTCATACACCACCAATGGCCCTTGTCCAAGAACTGTAACTTCCAATATAAGCATTACTGCACAGGACGCTGCCACCCTTAGTTACGGAGCAAACAGCAGTTTCTGTAATTCACAAAGCAGTACAGTAAGTCCGACAGTGACAGGCGTTACAACAGGCACTTTCAGTGCTTCTGCTGGTTTAACAATCAATACAAGCACAGGTGCTATCACGCCATCAAGTTCTACTCCGGGTACCTACACCGTGAGCTATACCACCAACGGCAGCTGCCCAAGAACAGTGACTTCAAATATATCCATTGTCAACTCAGATGTTGCAAGCATAAGTTATGGCAATTCTCCCAGCTTCTGCTCGGGTCAAACTTCACTGCAAAGTCCAACTATTACAGGGGTACAAAGCGGAACTTTCTCGTCTGCCTCAGGTTTGAGCATCAATGCTTCAAATGGTGCTGTTAATCCTGCCGCTTCAACTGTTGGTAGTTATTCCGTAAGGTATATCACAAGCGGTTCTTGTCCCGATACGGCTATTTCGACAGTCAATATTCTTCAGAACGATAATGCCAATTTTAGTTATAATGGATCTGCTTTCTGTGTCAGTGGAACTGACCCACAACCTACCACTCCAACTAGTCCCGGAATTTTTAGCAGTACTTCAGGATTAGGTTTAAGTGCATCAACGGGTTTAATATTTTTATCAATTTCAACACCGGGTAACTACACGGTGACCTATACAACATTTGGCAGTTGCCCCGATACGGCCTCTGTTAATATTCAAATTCTATCCGCAGGAAATGCCGATTTTAATTATGCCGCCGCTTCTTTCTGTTCAAATGCCACTAATCCTCAGCCAACTATAAATGGTATTGCTGGCGGTGTTTTCAGTGCTACTAATGGACTTTCTATTAACAGCAGTAGTGGTGTTGTGAATCTTTCTGCTTCTACACCCGGCACTTATACAGTCAATTATAATGTAAGCGGAAGCTGTCCGGCAAGCGACACTACCTCACTAACAATCCTTCAGTCGGATGCAGCCAATATCTCTTATGCTACTGCAAATGCCACATTCAATAGCAGCATTCAGGACACTGTTTATGCATTTATTTGTACCAATCCAATTCCTGCTCCACTCGTTTTTGGAACACAGGGAGGCACTTTCACCACAGATGAATCAGGTGTCATTCTCAACAGTGTAACGGGAGAAATTTCAATGCCAATCAGTGACCTGAATTTTGGTCCATCTGCCTTTGTTTACACTACTGCTGGTGCCTGTCCTACTACAGATTCTTTCTGGGTGAGTTCTACCTGTGCTACTGCCATTGCCAACATTTCCGACGAAATCAAATTATATCCAAACCCAAGTTTTGATGGCAATTTTACGCTTGAAAGTAATTTTGACGGAGCAGCCGAAATTGAAATTTATAATCTGCTTGGCGCTAAAGTTCAAAGCCAATCTATAAAGCTTGCCCCTGGTAAAAATACCTTAAGGCTCAAGGAAGACCTAGCCAAAGGGGATTATTTGCTTTTCGTCAATTTAGCAAAAGAAAGAAGGATGTTTAGAATAAGTTATAGGTAGGGATGAGATCATATTTTTATAGTTTGTATGAAATAAAAGAATCAAAATTCATATTTTGGTATATTTTATGTGATATTCTAATGATTCAATCGACCCATCTTTTTCTACAAAACATTTAAAAATGAAAAACCTACTAAGCCTATTTACACTCTTTTTGATAACAACATCAATAAAGGCACAAAACACAACTACATTCCCCACCAAACCAGAACTGGTTTTTGTAGAAGGTGGCACCTTTACTATGGGCAGCACTGTTGAGGAAATTGAAACCCCACACAGCGTAACAGTCAGCAGTTTCAGCATAGGAAAATACGAGGTCACAGTTGGTCAGTACAAGGCCTATTGCGCCGCTACGGGTACCGCTATGCCCTATGCTCCCGAATGGGGTTGGAATGATAAACATCCGATGGTGAATATAAGCTATAACGAAGCAGTAGCCTATTGCAACTGGCTGGGCGAGGAGTATGGTGGCGATTGGCGCCTGCCAACCGAGGCAGAATGGGAATTTGCTGCAAGAGGAGGTAATAACTCAAAAGGATATACCTACAGCGGTGGCAACGACCTGGATGAACTGGCCTGGTATGCCGATAATGCAGGTGGCAAAACACAGACTGCAGGTCGCAAAAAGTCAAACGAACTTGGCATATACGACATGAGCGGCAATGTTTGGGAACGGTGTAAAGACTGGTATGGCGACTACAGCAGCTCCGCACAAAGCAATCCCAAAGGCCCAAGCAGCGGCTCGCGCCGTGTTTTGCGCGGCGGCAGTTGCGGCAACGCTGCTACGGATTGCCGGGTTGCCAATCGCACCTACTGCAGCCCCGGAAACCGCTACGATGACAGCGGTTTTCGGGTCCTGTTTTCCCAGTAAACAGTTGGGTCTTTCGCCCCTCCTTTTAAGCAAAAACTAAGCGTTTTGCAATATGGATGGAGGGACGACTGACAAATTGCAAACGCGAAATATATATACCGCGAAGCGGTCGATTTTTTAAAAATTTTTTACTGAATGTACTCTTCGGCATTGTTGAAAAATGATGCCGATTTTTTTATCAACTTATGAAAGCTCTTCAAATTCTGTTTTGTATCTTTTTTGTTAACTCATTGTTGACTGCACAAAATCAGCCAGCGCAGCTTTCTATTTTTGCTGATGGCTATCCAAGTCTCGACCTTAATAATTTTTTAGAAATTTCAAAACATAACATCAGCGTAAAAGAGCATTTTGGCTTTTTCCGATTTAAAGAAAAAAAATATGAACACTGCAATAAAATCAAAATACTGCATCATCTAAAAACAGATACAAATACAGTTGTGCAGGGCGATTTGTGTGGATGTTCCTTTGTTATGAAATTGACGCAAAGCGGCGAAAAAAGCACCTTAAGCATTAAATTATCAGAGCCTACCTATAATAGTATACGCATAAAATTGAGTGCTGTGGCCGATGAATCAATTTTTGGTTTGGGGCAGCAGCACAGTTATGTAAACCTAAAAGGTCGCAAAACTGCTGTTTGGGTGCAGGAACAAGGTATTGGCGCAGGCGATCAGCCCATCAGCAGCATCGCAAATGTGAAACATGCGGCGGGAAGTACAATGCACAGTTATGCCCCAATTCCATTTTATATTTCATCGAAAGGATATTCTCTGCTTCTGAATAAAAGCAGTCGCAGTATTTTCGATTTTAGTAATCCAAAAGAAAACAGTATCGAAGTTTGGGACGACGAACTAAGCCTGGAATTTGTCCGCTCAGAAAATCCCTTGAAGCTACTGACAGCTCTAGCCCAAAGGAACGGCTTCCATAGTCGCTTGCCCGATTGGACCTTTGGCAGTATTTTGGGATTGCAGGGCGGCAATAAAATTGTGCAGGAAAAATTGGATAAAATCCTGGACAAAGGCGCAGCTGTATCAGCCATCTGGATTCAGGATTGGGTCGGTAGAAACAGAACCTATGTTGGCGATCAGTTGCGCTGGAGCTGGGAAGCCGACAGCAGCCGATATCCTAATCTAAAGAAATTTATTTCGGAGCAGAATGCCCGCGGAATAGCAGTTTTGGGTTATATTAATCCAATGATGATCAATGAGGGGGCACTTTTCGAAGAAGCAGCGGCAAAGGGCTATTTTGTCAAAAACATGCGGAGTGAGCTTTATCTGATTAAAATGACCGGTTTCAAAGTCGGTCTTTTCGATTTGACAAATCCGGAGGCCAGAACCTGGGTAAAAAACCTCATCAAGAAAAATTTAATCGGCAATGGCTTTGAGGGCTGGATGGCAGATTTTGGAGAAGCCCTGCCCTGGGATGCCAAACTCTATTCGGGTGTATCTGCGCAGGAATTTCATAATCTCTATCCTGTTGAATGGGCAAAACTCAATCGGGAGGCCATCGCAGAAAGTGGGATGGAAGGAAAGATTGCCTTTTTCTCCCGCTCGGCATTTTTGGGTTCTGCGGCGCAAAGCTCATTTTTCTGGGCAGGTGACCAAATGACTTCCTGGCAAAAGCATGATGGACTGCCCTCTGTCGTTCCGGCACTGCTCTCATCGGGTATGTCGGGCATGCAGGTAAATCATGCAGACGTGGGGGGATTTGCCGGTTTCTGGAAAGTTGGAGGGATTTTTAGAATGATCCGTTCCAAAAAACTCTTGAAAAGACATATCGAACTAGGCGCCTTCTCCCCTATTTTTCGAACACATGAGGGCATTATACCTGATAAAAATGCACAGGTTTATGATGATGAAGTCAGTGCTTTTTATGCAGCTTTCAGCAAAATGAGAAAGGAACTCTACCCATATCTGAGAGCCGTTGAAAAAGAAGCGATTGAATTTGGCTATCCCATGATTCGGCATCTTTATCTGCATTATCCTAATGATAAAAACTGTCGAAACCTGCAACGTCAATTCATGTTGGGCAGCGATATGATTGTTTGTCCGCAAGTTAAAAAATCCGCTAAAAGCTTAAAGGTATATTTACCTGAGGGCAATTGGAAACATTACTTTACAGGAAAAATTTATAGTGGCGGACAGTTTTATAATCTAAAAACTGAACTTGGGTCGCCTGCTGTCTTCGTAAGTGAAAGGATGAAAGGGTGAAGTATTTCTTTTGTGCGCCATCTTGGCTGGCATGTCTGTCTTTGCGCTCCTTTGCGTAAGGTAGATTTTACGGGTTCTTTGCGGCTTTGCGTGAAATAGCCAAGATTGGAACAGCCTACGGTATTGGGAATTAAATGTTTAGCTTTAAATAAGAATGACGAATTTAAAAAAATCGATTAGGCCTTATTTTTGTTACCTATGAAAAAGTCAATTCCTTTATTTAAAATATTACTTTTGTAATTAGTTTATAATCAGTTTTATGTTGAGGAATATTTTTCTGCTAATTATTTCCTTTTTAATTTACAACACTACTAAAGCACAGGATTATCCCGAAATGATCACTGTAGAGGGTGGGACTTTTATCTTGGGCAATAATGAAATGGATGGAGAAAAAGATGTACAACCACATGAGGTTTCAATTAGCAGCTTCAAAATAGCCAAGACAGAAACAACTGTTGCTCAATGGAAGGTTTTTTGTAAAGAGACTGGCCGTAAAATGCACGAAGCCCCAAGTTGGGGTTGGATTGATAATCATCCTATTGTAAATGTCAGTTATGAAGATGCAGTTGCCTACACTAACTGGCTTTCCGAAAAAATGAATGCCAAATATCGCCTGCCAACTGAAGCAGAATGGGAGTATGCAGCCCGTGGGGGTAAATTGAGTAAGGGGACAAATTATAGTGGAGATAAAAGCGCAGATATGGTAGCCTGGTTCGATGCAAACAGTAAGAAACAGACTCAGCCGGTAGCTAGCAAAAATCCAAACGAGTTGGGGATATATGATATGAGCGGAAATGTGTGGGAATGGTGTATTGATTGGTATGGAGCTTATGAAAGCAATGCTCAGCAAAATCCTATGGGACCGAGTATTGGCGTTGAACGAGTTATGCGCGGCGGGGGCTGTTATGGCTCGGCTGAACTTTGCCGTGTTTACATTCGATTCAGCAGCGAACCCCCATACATCAATAGTGGCGATGGTTTTCGGGTAGTGCTGTCCGAATAAACAACATGGTTTTATACTTTTTTTAAATTAAAATATAATCGTATTAAAGTAATACTTATCTGAAAGTAAATTATTTTACCTTATAAAAATCAAAAATCACAGTTGAAAAAGACATTTTTGACAATTCTGTCACTTGCCTTGCTGCTAAATTGTTATGCTCAAAATCTATTGGGTACGAAGTCCTTTGCTAATATAGACAATGCTATTCTTGATTCAAGGGTAAAAAATAATTTAAACTATTGTGGCTATAAAGAAATTGATAAATCTGTATCGTTAAAACCTGCAGACTTTTCAGTTGAAAATGATTTTGTTTTAGTGACTGCAGGAAGTTTCGATATGGGCTGTAATCTGAAGCAAAGAGCTTGCGAAAATGATAATCTTCCTATACACAGGGTGACCCTAGCTACTTATTATATTGGTAAATATGAAGTTACAATAAAGCAATTTCAACTCTTTATAGAAAAAAGCGGTTATGTAACTGATGCTGACAAACAGGGTTGGTCATGGGTGCCTACAGAAGATTCTTACAAGGAAAAAAGTGGGGTAAATTGGAGATGTGATGAATATGGAAATAAAAGGACTGAGGGGACAGAAAATTATCCTGTAATTCATGTTAGTTGGAATGATGCAATAGCATATTGCCAATGGTTTAGCGCCGAGACAGGCAAGCTTTATCGATTGCCTACAGAGGCCGAATGGGAATTTGCAGCAAGAGGAGGAAATAATAGCAAGGGCTATCTTTATTCAGGTAGCAATAATGTAGATTCTGTTGCTTGGTATGCTGAAAACAGTATTGAAAAAATTTATCCAATAGGGAAGAAACAACCCAATGAACTTGGGATTTTCGATATGAGTGGAAATGTAGAAGAATTGTGTGCAGACTTTTACGACAAAGAATTTTACAGTAGTAGTCCGGAATTAAATCCTACAGGGCCCTCTGAAGGTTCGGATCGGGTATTACGAGGAGGAAGCTGGCATTTTTCAAAAAAATATTGTTGCGTTTCTACTCGAGATGCTTTTACGCCCGAAGCTTATGACTATTCAGTTGGTTTTCGATTGGTGATGCTTCCTTAAGTTGATTTTGATAATTAGTTTTTTAATTGAACAATCAATATTATTTCGACTAGTATTTCAGTACAGTATTAAACTTTTCAGTTCTGTTGCGAATGCTAATCAGATAAAAACCACGGACTGTATGTTCCGGTAGACATATCAATTCGGATATTCCAGATTCAATATTAACTTTTTTGCTCATTATATTTTTACCCAAAAGGTCTGTAATCTCCAGCTCGTAGTCTCCGCTTTTGCCATTAAATTTTAAATTAAAAATGCCGTCATTAGAAGGATTGGGAAAAACACTCAGTTGTTCATTTTGCAACTGTAAAACACTGGAAGTAGGCGCCTCTGTGAGCGAGATTGAAACCGCAGCCGAGGCCTCATCATCGGTCATGTTACCCCAACCATCCACTGCGGCTCCGGCCGAGTAGATAGTCAGCCTCCCCCTACCTGCAGGCGGAGCTGTCCAGCGCGCACGAAGCGTACCACTATTGAGCCCATACTGCTCGAGGTAGAAGCGATTGTCGAAATTACTGATTCTTGAATTGGGTGTGAGGACAGTATCGAGGGTTCCTGCCTGATTGTTCAAACTATCCAGAACAACTGCCTGTGCACCATAGCCGGCAGGACTGCCCGATGTGGAACTGATACTCAACTGGACTATATAACTTTGTCCCGGAATATAGGAGTTCACCACATTGCCTGAGTCATCCAAAACGCTGATTGAAACAGAGGCTCCATAATTTGCTCCACCATGGCAACCACCACCGCTGCAGGTCATAGTCGAAAGAGGAGAGCCTGTTGTATCGCCTATTCCGCCATAGGCCGTGCCGCTGTTTAGGCTACCAAAAAGCAAAAATACAGAGAGGGCAAGGGAGAGCAGGAGTAAAATTTTAACTTTCATATGATTAGAATAGGTCTTTATGTTTGGTATCGAAAAGAATAGTGACTGGGCCGTCATTGATTAGTGCAACTTTCATATCGGCACCAAAGATACCGCTTCCAACTGCTTTCCCCAATTGTATTTCCATTTCGGCGATAAAAGATTCGTAAAGCGGGATTGACTGTTCTGGTCTTGCAGCTTTTATAAAGGACGGGCGGTTGCCTTTTTTGCATTGGGCATGTAAGGTAAACTGACTGATAATGAGCACATCGCCACCAATATCCTGTACTGAAAGATTCATTTTGCCTTCGACATCGTTAAAGATTCTCAACTGTACAATTTTTCTACAAAGCCATTCTACATCTTCCTGATTATCATCAGCTTCGATGCCAACAAGCAGTAAAAGCCCCGCTCCTATTGTAGATTTTATTTTTTGGTCAATTGTGACAGATGCTTCGCTGACTCTTTGCAATACAACCCTCATTGTTAATTTAATTTTTGTTTAATACTAATGAATGAACTAAGTTAGCTAATTTTGGTTCGTAATTTAGAATAAGCGAATATTTTTTATTAAATAGATTATCAGATATCAGCAGCCAATCACAAAGATCATCCTTATGAAACTAATTTTACATACGAATCTTGTATGCTAAACTGAGGCGGCCTTCTGAAAATCTGACTTCTGATCTCGTCCGAAAGACGAGACTAATTTCAGCCTTCTACCTTCATACTTTACATAAATGGATTCATTAACACAGGCAGTCTTGGGTGCAGCATGCGGCGAGGCAGCACTAGGAAGAAAAATAGGAAATAAAGCTTTGGTTTGGGGTGCGATTGCAGGAACCATTCCCGATTTGGACGTGGTAGCACAGGTGTTTTTAAGTCACGAGGCCGATGAATTGGTTTATCATCGAGGATTAACACATTCAATACTCTTTACAGTATTCGGAGCGATGCTATTTGGTTGGATGGGCAGGCATGCCAGACCTTGGCTTTTGACACTTTTCTATTCAAGTATCTTTATTTTTGTTGCCGGATTGACAATTAAATCGCCCAGCATTGCCGGTGCAATTATTTCTGTTTTATTTGCAGTAATGGGCTTTTTTCTCATCAAAAAATGGTTTTCCAAAAATAAGATAGCCTGGAAGGAAGAACCAACCGTGAAGGAGTGGACCATCATGTTCTTTTTCGGTATTTTAACACATTGGCTTATCGATGCATGCACCAGTTATGGTACGCAGATCTTCGAACCTTTTTCTAATTATCGCATTTCCTTCAACAACATAGCGATTGTTGATCCCTTATACACCTTGCCTCTTTTATTTGCACTTATTATCTTAATTTTTATCAAAAACCCGAGGTCAAGAGCAATTATAAACTGGACTGGTTTAGGTTTGAGTACTATGTATATGACCTTTACCTTTTATGCAAAATCCCTGGCCAATTCGGCTTTTACCGAAAGTTTAAAGAAACAAAATATCGAATTTGTCGATTATATTAGCTATCCAACAATTTTTAATTCCCTCCTGTGGCAAGTGACTGTAAGAAGCGACGATGCCTTTTACTATGGAGTTTATTCCATTATGGACAAGGATAAAAATGTTGAGTTCACTAAACTGCCCAAAAATCACGATTTATTGGAGCCATACAAGGATGAACATTATGTTAAAATCCTGAAATGGTTTGCACAGGGCTATTACAATGTTACAGAACAAGGCGATGGAGTCTTACAAATTAACAATCTGCGCTTCGGAATGATGGGTTTCGGAATGCTCGATTCAGATGATGATCAATATATTTTCAGATATAGAATCGCCAAAAAAGATGGCAAATTTGAATGTTGGCAAATTTTTCCTAAAATAGAAGATATACCGGTTGGAAAGTTTTTAAAAGCCTTTCAAAAACGAAGCCTTGGAGATAAAACGGTGAAGATTACCAATAAAAAAGCAATTGATTAAGGACAATCCTTCACACATTTTCCCGTTTTGTCGATAAAGAACCAGTCTTTTCCGTTTTGATTAACCCTTGCCATTCCTCCCTTAAAAGCTTCGGCAAAAATATATTGGAAGGGAATTACGTTTTTAAGATTGGTATCGATAAAACCCCATTTTGCATCATCGATGGCAACATTGGCCATACCTTCATTGAACAACATCAGATATGGATTCTGTGGGAAAAAGCTAACCGACCAGTACTTTGGCTTTTCAATCATTTCACCTTTGCGGTTTATAATACCCCAACGTCCGGCTTTATCATCCAGTACAGCTGCATAGCCCTCGCTGAATCCAGTAACATGAATGTACTGTGGCTCAACAAGTGTTTTATTTGCTTTGATATCTAAAATTCCATATTTCCCATTTTCCTTGTTGTAAAATTTCACAGCTCCGTCAGCAACATTACCCAACTCGTAATAATTACAAGGGACAACTAATTTCCAGTCCTTGTCAACAATGCCCCATTTACCATTTTTTACAACGGCTGCATAACCATTGTGAAAACCCAAAAAGGCATCGTACATAGTACTGTCCTTTTGACTAGAACCTTCGCAATTGACTTTAACAAAACTTAGGTCCCCCACAAAATGGCTCGAATTTCGGTTGGTAATTTCGAGGGTTCGCTCTGTAAATTTCCAAGTCTCATAAGTGGTTTCCGACACATTTTCCCTGCCCTGCATAGTAGACTTGGCATTGATAGTCATTTCGAAACTACCATCATTATTTTTTTTGCCGCTTACGCTAAGGTCGAAAATCTCGTTAAAAGCCAGGTAAGAACGCTTACCAGTTCCGCTTATACCCTTTTCGTCCAGAACAATGTTGAGCAGTTCTACAATTTTTTCATTAGCTGTATTGTAACAGCCACTCTTCGATAAATTTTCGGCATTCTTTTTGTTGGTATCGCCTGCTGTATTGTTACAAGCGCTGATTACTAATGTAATAAAGAGCGCAATTGAAATTTCTTTTAGGTTCATATAAAATTTATTGTAAAATAATAAAGTCAACTGGATTTTTAAGAAATATTTAAGTAACTTTGCAGCGCAAATTAAAACCTTTTTTAACGATTTTCAAAAGATTTACTCACAAAGGGCTGTTTTAAAAAAATTACAGTCAAAATTTTTAAAAAATGAAAACTATTCGCTTTTCTCTAATCATGCTATCCGCCTTAGCAATGATTACAATCTTTACTGTTTCTTGCGGCAACAAAGCTGACTCAGCATTTGGCGCAGCCAATGTACTTAAAAGAGTACCATCTGATGCTGCTGTTGTAGCGGTAATGAATGTTGGCCAAATGATGAACAAATTAAACTATGCCGACTTCAAAAAAACTGACATGTTTAAGGATCTGCTCAAGCAGGCCAATCAGGAAGACCTGAAAAAAATTCTTGAAAACCCCGAAGCTTCCGGAATTGCCATGAATGGTCAGTTCTGTATGTTTGCAGATAATATCAAGAGTCAAAATGATTTCAGAATTGGCTTTATTATGCCGGTAAAAAACATTAAAGATCTTGAGGCTTTGTTTGAAAAAGCAGCCAAAGGCAGTGGAGATTCACCTTTCAAAAAAATTGAAACTGCAAAGGATTACAAATTTATAAAAGGCAATAATGAAAACAGCAATTTTAGCCTCGGATGGAACAAAGACATCCTTGTATTTATAGTTAATACTTCTCCCGAAGCCAAAGAATCTTTGGAAAATATTTTCAGTCTCAAAAAGGATAAAAGCATTTTGTCCAACAAAAGCTTCAAAGCTGAAAAAGCTGAAAAACATGATGTTATGCTTTGGGTTCAATCAGATCCAATCATAAAAACTTTGAAAGAGGACAAAAGTATTGCAAGATCGCTCAAAATGATTTCTTTCCTTGGACTGACAGAAGAATCGCTCAATGGCAACACAATGGCACTCTATTATGACTTTAACAAAGGTGATATGCAGGCAGGATTGAGCTATAATATGAACAAAGACATTGCAAAAGAGTATGGTATTATTTTCAAAAAGAAAATGGATACAGACTTTTCAGCTTACTTCCCTAAGAAAAACCTTTCAGTAATGACCATGTTGGGTCTCGACATTAAAGGAATCAAAGAAGTTCTAAAAAATCGTGGTTTTGACGGAACAGCAGAATCTTTCCTCAAGGAAGCAAACATATCCCTGGATGATATTCAAAAAGGTTTCTCTGGCGAAATTGCACTTGCTTCTTATATTGATCCAACAGCAAAAGATGCTGCAAAAGATCAAAAAGTTGTGGTGGCAATTGCTTTTAACAACAGTACATTCCTCGACAAGCTGCTCGAATCTTCAAAATCGATGGGTGGCGGAGAAATTAAAAAACAAGGTTCACGTTACATGAGTCCCACTGCTAAAGACGTTCAGGGTATAGTAAAAAACAATGTGTTCGTTATTTCTAATGACCTAACTATTATCGACCAAATTGAAAAAGGCGGTTTTAAAGGGAATGAGGCTATTGAAAAATCGGCATATGCAGATATGAATAAAGGTTGGATGAGTGTGCATGTAGACTATACTCAACTATTTGCATCACTTGGTGGAATGTCGCTTGGCAGAAACGGCATTCTAAATACAAACGAACTGATGAAAATTTTGAGCAAGTACGATGAACTTGAGTCTGCAAATGCAGTTGTAAGTACCGAAGAAGCTAAAGTAATTGTTAACCTTAAAAATAAGGATCAAAACAGTCTTAAAGTTCTTAGCCAAATAATGAATAAACTTTATCTGGATCGTGATAAAATTCAGGAACAGATGGAAAAAGATGTTAGGAAAGAAGAAGAAGATGTGGAAGTAGATCAATCACTTTAATTTGCGTTAAATATAGATAGAAAAAATCCCTGTAAAACAATTGTTTACAGGGATTTTTTCTTTGGTATAAATAAGGTTCAAGAAGTTTCTAATATCAAACCACAAACGCACTGGTTGGATTTTCGTTCAACACATCCGACTCGACAATACCGTCTCTAAGTCTTACAATTCTATGACAGTGATTGGCTATGTCTGGTTCGTGGGTTACAATGACGATGGTATTACCTTTTTTGTGAATTTCTTCAAAAAGACCCATAATTTCTATAGATGTTTTACTGTCAAGGTTTCCAGTAGGCTCATCGGCAAGTATGAGCGATGGACTATTGACTAAGGCTCGTGCTACTGCAACCCTTTGGCGCTGACCACCCGAAAGTTCATTTGGGCGGTGATCCATACGGTCGCCCAGTCCAACCGACTCGAGCACCTCTTTGGCCCTTGCCAGTCTTTTCGATTTTGACCAACCGGCATAAATTAGGGGTAAGGCGACATTTTCGAGCGAACTTAGTCGGGGTATTAGATTAAAAGTCTGAAAAACAAAACCAATTTCTATATTCCTGATTTCGGCCAGTTCATCATCTCTCATAGTACTCACATCCTTTCCATTAAGTATATAATTGCCTTCAGTTGGACTATCGAGGCAACCAATCATATTCATTAGGGTAGATTTTCCGGATCCTGATGGTCCCATAAGTGCCATGTAATCACCCTTATATATTTGTAAATCGACCGACCTCAAGGCATGCACCATTTGGTCGCCCATGACATAGGTTTTTTTAAGATGTTGAATATCTATTAGTACTTCTTTATCTTTCATTTTGATGAAATTTACAAGTGAGCAATCATTTCCCAATTATTGCATTATAAAATCTATTATAGCTCAATCTCGTTCTAAAGACGAGACAAAATAATTCACTTCCTCAACTTATTTTTATTCACCATAGAGGTGACTATGATTTACTCAAAAAATAGTTGTTGTATTATCGTATTTTCGACCTTCTTTACGAAGTGTTATTGCAATAATTGAAATTATTTAACAAATTAGTATTTAGTTAATGCATAAAATTAAAAACTTGTTTTATCATTTGCTCAAAAAAAGATATAAATTAGCTTTAAAATAAATTTATTTCGACCAAATGAATCAGCAAAACATTCCAAAACACATTGTTATATCAGGCAATATCGGTGCCGGAAAAACTACACTAAGCGAAAAACTGAGCAATCATTTCGGATGGGAAGTCAATTACGAATCGACTGACGACAATCCTTACCTTGAAGATTTTTACAACGACATGGGTCGCTGGTCCTTCAATCTTCAGGTATATTTTCTTAACAGTCGATACGAGCAGGTTTTAAAAATCAAAAAAGGAGCAAATACAGTAATTCAGGATCGTTCCATTTATGAAGATGCCCATATTTTTGCACCCAATCTGCATCATATGGGGCTGATGTCGGAGCGGGATTTTGAAAATTTCTTCAGGCTCTTTCAATTGATGAATTCACAGATAAAAGCTCCCGATCTGATGATTTACCTCAAGGCAAGTGTGCCCACGCTGGTACGTCATATTCAACAAAGAGGTAGAACTTATGAAAACAGCATGAGTCTCAATTATCTGCAACTGCTCAACGAACGATACGAGGATTGGATAAACGGATATAAGGAGGGTAATCTACTCATCTTAAATTCCGATGAACTAGATTTTGTTAATAAGACAGAAGATTGGAATCATGTTATTAATAAAATTAGCGAAGCATTGAAAATCTGAGCTTTTTAACTTAAATTTGCTCATTAAAATCCTTAAACATGAAACCAAATTACAAGCGCTATTTTTTTGTTTATCTTTTGCTATTTATAATGACCGCCTGCAATACAAAACCGGGCAGCAGTGCTGTCGGTGAACTGGCCGAAACCAGTATCGAAGGAGAAAAATTTCCAAATGGTGGTGGCTTTAAAGGTAGATACAATGACCGGGTTTTTTACATTGAAGTAAAAGAAGCAGGTGTAAATGGCTTTGTTCGCTACAAATCGAGCGGAAAAGAGCACAAAATAAGCGGAAAAAAAACATCCCCCTTTGACTTTCAATGCGAAGAATTAAGCGCCGATGACTTACCGGTTGCTAAAATCAGAGGTAAAATCAATAACAAGGAATTGGGTGCAGATATGGAGTACAGCATTAAAAACAGTTCTGAAAGCTTCCGGTTTGAAGTTGACAGATAATCTGAACCATCAAATGCCCTCATATTTAGGGCATTTTTTTAAAACCAAAAAATTTACCTATAAAATCGGTAACAGTTTTTTGATAATGTTCATTTGAACAATGGATAAAACTATGTTTTTAAGTTAATTTCACTTGCTACAAAAGATGAGAAAACTATTCTATTCTTTTTTTATTTTTATTTCAATATGTTCAGGACTGAAATCACAAGTAAATCCTTTTGATTCAACTGAACTGATTAGATTGTGCCAGGCCTTTGGCGGATTCAACGGAGGCGTAGTTTCTGGATGGAATGCAGCCCTACCCCCTTCAGTACAATGGGATGCCAATAACCCCGTTACAAGTTGGTATGGTGTCACCTTAATTCAAAATTCACAAGGCATTTACAGGGTTTTAAAGATAAATCTTAATACACTTTCTTTGAATAATTTTTTGGGCACACTGGTCGGCCAACCAATCAACAGCTTGGATTCACTGAGTGAAATTCGTCTGAAAAATTGTAATTTGGGCGGTCATATCGAAAATTTCCTGGGACCATTGCCAAATCTTCAACTAATAGATTTAGACAGCAACTCAATGGTGTATGATGCGGCCAGCTATTCAAATCTATTGAATGGACAGCTTGCAATGAAAGTGCTCAACACCAGATCAACCTTCGATACCTTGTTTGGTATTACGAGTATAAATCTACCCACTTTTATGCCTGCCTTAGAAATTTTTGATGCAGGTGAGAATGGTTTTGAAGGAGCTATCCCAGATTTCAATACCTTTTTCCCCAATCTGGTTCAAGGTTATTTCGATAGAAATAGATTTACAGCAATGAGTCAGACAATTGGTAACAGACTTTCCAAACTGGTAATAAGTAATAATAAAATAATTGATATTGGTGATTTAACCAATGTGCTTGATATAGGTCAGTCATTAGAAGTTTTTATTGCAAACGCTGCAATGGATACTGCAGCTGTGAATGGCTATCCATTTATTCCTGCTGTAAATTCGCCTATCTCTGTTTTACCCAAATTGGTGGAACTTCGTTCCAATAAGATTACAGGGGTATTAAATCTGAATTATTTCGGCAATGCATCAAAAACCTATTCACTGGACCTGTCATTTAACCTCATCGATTCGTTGATACCCTTTAACAGTCAGGAAATAAGGACTTTAAATTTGAGCAATAACAGGATTTCGATGCAGCTATCGGCACAAATTTTAGATGCTTTTCCCAATATTGAACGATTGTATCTAAACAATAACGGTTTTAGGGGATTTTTGCCGCAACCAATTACTGCTGGCTTCTACAACTGGCCCATAATCAAGGAACTCGACCTTAGTAAAAACCCTAATATAGGAGGACTTTTGATAATGGATTGGTTGTTTGGGGCTCAGTCACAGGTCAGCTCTGTTCGGGTTTTCAGAATTTCAGAAAATCGTTTTGATAGGATTCAGCCTTTGACGAACAATAACCTTTCATTCCAAAATTTAAAAGAATTGAAAGTTGACAGAAACAGCTTTCATTTTGACGATTTATACAATCTTACCCGACAATTTCAGCTGCGTCAGGTGCCACTTGCCAATAATCCAAGCGGAAATATTATACAACATTATATCCCCGCAGCGTTAACTGCAAATAGCGATACACTGAGTTCCTTTATTTATTTCCCCCAGGATAGTGCCGGAATAGGTGGCGTGAGAAGAAGACCAGAAAGCGATTCCATGGTATTTCTTACAACTGTTGGGTATCCACCAAATATTGTACATAATGTGCTTTGGGTTAGGGACAGTGTTGGTGCCGTACAGCAGATAATGGGCGAGTTGAATGCAACTAATAGTAGCGGCAACTTTCAATCAAACCTTGGTCAGGTAATTGGAGTCTCCATGGCTGTAGGTTCCAATCCTGCTGCGATTCAGATTTCAAACTTAGATTCTACATATCATTCCGGTTGGTTAGTCAGGGCAGAAACCCGACATGACTCTTTCCCGCTTTTAATGATTCCGGTACGGCCCAAAAAGATAAAAGTTGGTAATTGTGTCGACTTTAATGGCGGCGCTACGCTTTGCCAGCAAATAGTTATTCAGTTCAAAGATACAGTATCCATAGCAGGAAAAGAACGCGTAAGGCTTGAGTTGGGTGTAGATGTATTAGATTCCTGCGTTTGTGGGTCAATTGAACTATGGGGCTTTCCAGATACCTTAAACCAAGTTGAAATTGAAAATCTCGGCACCGGAACAAGAACTTCTTCCACACAGGCAGGCACAAAAACTGAACTTTTAAGTGCTGACCCTAATTATAATCTGCTCGATCCAAGTATAGGAACTTTTACAAGACCTGCAAACTTCACAACAGGTACATCAGTTTCGAACCCTACACTTGCTGCAATAATAGACTCAGGTGTAGATTATGAAAAACCAGAAATCATCAACCGTTTTTGGGTTAAAGCAAACGAAACAAATAACAACGGCATAGACGACGACTCCGATTGTGAAATTGACAATGGCTGGGGTTGGAATTATCTCGACAGAAACAATATAACCTACGATGATCACGGACATGGTACTGCGGTTGCAGGAGTTTTTGGCGGTTACAATCCAGGCAATCAGGCATATAATAATAATGCACAAGACCGATTGGCATTTGTACCATACAAATATACAAACAGACTCGGCAAAGGCACCGTATTTAATGCCGCATGTGCCCTTCGACATGCCGCCGATTATAGCGATACCTTGCAAAACGGTTCAGTATCAAAAATTAGGGTTGTGAATGCCAGTTGGGGTTATTATGGCGAACCTTGCATAGTACTCGAAAATACAATAATTTATTCCAGCCGAAACTGCGATATGCTGGTCGTTACATCTGCTGGCAACAATGGGCTAAATACACAGACCGAGAAACACTGGCCATCCAATTCTCCCATCGTGACAGATAGCACGCTTACTTACAATGACAACATTATTGCGGTTGCTGCACTCGATTCTGCCGATCAGAGCAGATTGTCCTCTTATTCTAATTACAGTCCTATACATATCGATCTTGCTGCATCGGGTACAGTTCAGATTTTTAATGCTAATGACAATACTAATAGCTTATATTCAAAAAGCGGGACCTCTTTCGCTGCTCCTCAGGTTTCGAGAATAGCGGCGCTATTATTTGATGAATTTCCCGATGCTTGTGCCGCTGCTGTTAAGTTTGCACTCTTACGCGGTGTTGACACACTGGAGAGTCAAGATAGAAATCTGCTAAATTCTGGAGGAAGATTAAATTATCAAAAAGCGCGCTTGATTCTTCAAAACATGGAAGACCGTTCTGCCTGCCTCGATTCTTTTAACATACTTTCCAATGAAATATTGCCCTTGAATACCAAGGATATTGCACTTATTTATCCTAATCCTTTTAACGAAACTATTTCAATAAATTTATTGAATAATATCACATCCTTTGATTTAAACGTTAGGATTACTGATTTATCAGGAAGAACTGTTTTTATTGAAAACTATGCATCTGCAAACAATATCCGTTTAAGTACCGAAAGTCTTTCTGAAGGCATTTATTTTATACAATTAAAACATGGTCCACATAATCAACTGACAAAGCTGGTCAAAATCAAATAGTTTAGTATTAAAAATCTTTTTACCTAAGTATTCAATCCTATGCTATTCAAATCTTTATTCAGTATCTTTATATTTATTGGACTTTTTGACTCTATCTATGCCTAAATCTTCAGTTAAATCTTATGTCTGATTGTGTTTTTCAGATTAAATGAAAAAATACTGCTGTACGTGAAAAAAATAATCAAACAGCATTAAGCCTAATTATAGTTATGATTTATAGTTCCAGATTTTTACTGATTATCCTCTTCCTTATTCCTTTCAAATTTACAGTTTGGACTCAAAGCTCAAATAATGCTGATACATTAGTTGAAGAGGCCATCTTTTTGAAAGAAAAAGGGAATCTTGATACAGCGAACGAAAAATTGAAACTAGCATCAGATATTTATAAAAAAGAAGGCAACATCGGTCTTTACCTAAAATACTCAGCTGAACTAGGCAAAAATCTATTAGATAATGGTGAGGCTGCAGCAGCTTTAAAACTCTTAGAAAACCTTGTTAAAGAAGCAGAAAGCTTGTCATTAAATAATGAAGAAAATCTTGCCCTGCCCTATAAATACCTTGGCACCTTACATTATGAAAAGGATGATTTATTAAAAGCAACTCCTCTTTTCAAAAAAGCTTTGGAAATAAGAGAGAAGGCTAATCCAAAAAGTCCAGAGTTGTTCAGAGATTTCTACAATTTGGGAGTAATATATCGTAATTCAACCAATTACGCTGCTTCTATTAAACATCTCTTAAAGTCAGTTGAAATTTATCAGGCTAAAGAGGCCGGACCGCTTTCCTTAATTTATAAAAACATTGCAATAACATACAGGCTAATGGGATCTTTTAGTGAAGCGGAAGATTACATTGACCTAGCACTTAAGTATGCAGATGAAAAATATGGCTCAAGTTCAATTAACTACGCAGAAACGCTAATTGAAAGAGGGGCTATTGTCAGGGAATCTGCCCTGAATTTTGAAACTATGTCGAAATCAGTTACTATCTTCTCAAGAGCTTTAAATATTTATGAAAAACAGAATCAAAAAAATACAGATAACTATGCACTCTGTTTGATGAATATTGGGATTTCCCATTTATACGGTATTGAACCTCAGTACAACGAGGCTGACGAAATAAAAGCTGCTCAAAAAGCAATTCCTTTTCTCGAGGATGCTGTAACTATATTGAATAAGAATAATCCAAAAGGAACTACCGCTTTTATTGCCAAAAATAACCTTGCCAGTGCTTATGCCAAAGCAAGAAAAGCTGAAAAATCTGAAAAGCTAGCGAAAGATGCTTCAGATATGGCAAAAGAACTGTACGAAGAAAACAATCCTATCTTCTCAAATATCAGTTTAGTTTACGCTGAAAATTATGAATATCAAAAAAAGTATGAAGATGCACTCATAATGATTCATGAGGCAATTGTAAACCTTAGTGCTCCAGGCGATTTGAATAGTACTCCAGATTGGAAACTCATAGAAGAAAATAAGATAGAGCATCTTAATTTGTTGAAAGACTTAATAGCTAAAAAAGCCAGAATCTACATTAAAAAATACAAAACTGACAAATCAACAACCAACCTTGAGTTGGCACTGAAACATATTGAGTTTACAGATAAAATTGCTGATAAAATAAGAGCCGACTATACTGCAGAGGGGGGCAAAATGATTGTTTCAGATATGATTATTGATGCCTATGAAATGGCAATCTCAACTTGTCTTGAATTATCAAAAATAAAAAAAGATCCATCATACAAAGAAAAAGCCTACTTCTATTCCGAAAAAAGTAAGAGCCTTATGCTGCTTGAAGCTTTTCAAAACAGTAAAGCGGCAAAATTAGCCGGGCTTTCAGACAAGATTCTCCGGGAGGAGGAAGCACTACGTCTTTCCATTTCAGATCTTAAACAGCAGCTTTATCAGTACAAATCTCGTGGAGAGATAAACTTAGCTGATGCTAAAAAAGTTGAAAAGGCCTTATTTAACAAGAAGCAGGAATATAGTCGCTTTACAAAAAAAGTAGAAAAAGAAAATCCTGATTATTTCAAAATGAAGTTTGATCTTAAAATAAGTAATCTTACGGAAACAAGAAAACTACTAAAAAAAGACCAGGCGCTGGTTGAATATTTTACTGGTAATACTAAACTTTTTATTTTCAAAATTACAGCAGATGAATTTGAAGTTTTTGAATCTGATAACAATCAGGACCTTTCTGAGCTAAGCAAAAAATTCAGAGAATCAATTTACGGTTTTTATCTCAGTAGTGATGCGAACACTGATGATTCCTATGACAAATTTGCAAGGGACTACTCGAATTATGGATCAATATTATTTGATAGACTAATTAAACCACTCGGCAAGTTGCCTAAAAAATTAGTAATTGTTCCGGCAGGCCCACTTGCAAATATCCCTTTTGAACCACTGCTATCGACAAAACCAACTAATCATTTACAGTTCAAGACACATAAATATTTTGGATTGGAATATATCCTTAGTTATAGTTATTCCGGAACCTTACTCGCTGAGATGAGCTCGAAAACAAATAGCGCTTACTTAAACAATTTTATAGGTTTTGCTCCAAGTTTCGGCGCAGATAACAAGGATGGCGTTACGATGCGTAACAGAAGATTTGCATTGGCTCCTTTAAATTTTAACAATAAGGAAATTAATGACGTAAAAAAGATACTGGGGACAGGTGCTGTTTACATTGGCAAAGATGCAACGGAAGAAAGGTTTAAAAAAGATGGTTCAAAATACAGAATTATCCATTTTGCAACCCATGGTATGGCAAATGACAGAGATCCCGATTTTTCTCTTTTGGCTTTTACTGAAATTAGGGATAGTGTTGAGAATGAGTTTTTGTACGTCAGTGACCTGTATAATTTGAAATTGAATGCAGATCTTGTTGTACTTTCGGCCTGTGAAACAGGTTTGGGAGAAATTCGTCGAGGAGAAGGCGTAATCAGTTTGGCAAGGGGCTTCTCATACGCGGGAGCAAAAAGCATTTTTACAACACTATGGTCTGTTAATGATCAATCTACCGCTATGATTATCGAATCATTTTACAAATACTTAAAAGAAGGCAAAGAAAAAGACGAGGCACTGCATCTTGCAAAATCAGATTTTATAAAATCGGCAGACAGTAACAGAGCACATCCATTTTTATGGGCACCCTATATCCTTATAGGCGACAGTTCAGTTATTAATCTTAGTAATTCTAAACTTTGGATTTACATTACAGTTGGTGGAGCTATCATAATTTTAACAATTGCATCCATTTTAATTTACAGAAAATCAAACAAACAAAGTACCTAAATCTAATCATTTTAATTCAAGTACCTTAGAAAACATTAGTCAAAAATATTTTTATATGAGAATTTCTATTATTTTTTTCTTATCAATTTGCCTGTTTAGCACTTTGTTTATGCGATGTGATTTACCGAAAGCTACTGCCTCAGATGATAAAAATCCGCTAAATTATTTTTACGAAGGTCAAAAACTACATAACTTCGGAAAATTCGATTCAGCTTTGGTACTTTATAATAAAGCAATACTTTTAGCACCGCAGAATCCTGAATTTTACTACGAAAGAGGCAGGGTATATTATGATCTTGACAGCAGTAAACTTGCACTTTCAGATTTTGACAAGGCCATAAAAATAGATAATAACACTTCAAAATATTATCATGGCAGAGGTATGGTTCACAGTGAAATGAAGAATTTTGAGGCTGCACTTCCTGATATTAGAAAAGCTATGGAACTTGATCCCAAAAATCCATTATTACATGGGCTACTGGGAGATATCCACCTGGCACAAGGCGATACTTTAGGAGCTTTAATGGATTATGAAGACTTTTTAGCTCTAGCTCCTAATAATCCTGATTTTCATGAAAAAACAGCTTATATCTATTACAGTTTAGGACAAACTGACAAGGCACTATCGGAATGTGAAAAGGCAATAAAACTCAATGAAAAGGATGCAGATTATCATTACCTAAAATCAATCATTCTCTCAAAATTGAACAAAGACCCTCAAGCTTTGCTATCAATTGAAATCGCAATGAAAATAGATCCTACCAACCGAAAATTTTACTACCTGCGAGGGGTATTAAAATTAAATTTAAATGATAAAACTGCCTGTGATGACCTAAAAAAAGCTGCTGATGCAGGAGACGAATCTTCAACTGAACTAATGAAAAAATATTGTAAAGGGAGGGTTTCTTAAGATTTTACCCTTGTATTTTTCTAAACTATTTTTTCTTTATTACTTTACCTGTAATTATTTTATTCTTCTCGACATCGTCCCAATGGTCTTGAAAATCAAGGTTAACTTTCAATACTTTGATTCTTGCATTTTTATTATTGATCGCTGCATCCTCCCAGATTTTGACATGGTCTTTATTGAGCTTACCGGACCATACTGTCCAATAAATCAGTACATAAAAATCGGCCGATTCTAATTCTCCCAAAGGATTTCCGTTTAGGTCAAGAAATTTTTTCAACTCACTATCAAGTTTAGATGAGTCAGGTTTATTATAACTGTTTTTTATATCCAGATTGGGAATAAATTCAAATAAACCTGCGTTACAGGATGTATCTGTAACTCTATATTCAATATAATTCCCTTTACAGTCATAAATTGAAGCATCTGGAATGCTTTTGCTATTTATTTCTTCTAGAAAATCACTAAAATTAAGACTTACTATATTTGAGGTATCGAGGCCATATTTTATCGCAGTCTTTTTGATACTTATTTCATTTTCAAACTCGGGATTTTTAACTCCATAAATTTTCTTTAGAATATGCTGACAGGAACTGTTTAAAAACAGTATCAATATTACAGAAAACAGGATTCTCATAATGAATAATATTTAATAAAAATAGTTATAACTTCAACAGAAAAAAGCCC
>JBIPOO010000381.1:0-3161 GCA_044379045.1 Saprospira sp. | reverse complement strand
CCTGTTGTAGTGTAGGAGGTGTTGCCCCTGAATCTGACCCCAACACTGTCGTAACTTACGCCATCGTAAATCATTTGTGCATGTATATTGGTTTCGCTTGCATAATTATTGCTAAGCAAGGTCCAATAATTGGCCTGTGGAAAATTCAGGTAAACATTTTTGATGCTGTCTTTATTGTAAAAACCGGATACGGGCGCAAGCCCTCCGCGATACATGATTCGGCCATCTGCTGAAAAATGAATTTCGGTAGGATAGTTTTGAGCATTTATAAATCCAATGCACAGGAAACTGAATAGTAAAATGTTATTCATGTATGGAATTTAGAAGGTAATGATGAAGTCCTCTACGCTAACAATTGCTCTCTTATCGGCTATTTCAACAGTTTTCAACACATAGGTCTGACTCCAGCTACAGCTGTCACAATCGCCAAAAACCCATATGTCATATTTGCCCGGATAAAGGAAATTGAATTCGAAAGAACCATCATAAGATGAGTTGACATTATCGAAATAGGCAGTTTCGCCATGTTTGCTGATATATACATCCACGTCACCGATATAATCCTGGCTCACCAGATTTCCATTCGAATTGAAATCTTTTCCGAATACCTTACCTTTAATTGTTGCAAGTCCACCATATCCTTCGCTGTGTTTGCAAGCGGAGAACATAAAAATCAACAGGATAATTGACATTAAGAATTTCTTTGACATAAATTTAATTAGTTGATGATGTTTACTTTAACTGTTTTTTTACCGTATTTTAGGTAGTAAAAACCCGAAGTCATATTTTCGAGATTCAGGTAATTTTCGATTTGTGCTTCAAAATCATAAATCTGCTGACCGAGTTGGTTGAACAGATAAATTCTTTCGTTGTCGATTAGATGACTGATTTTGACATATAATTCACCATAACTTGGGTTAGGGAAAGCACTCAAGTCAATGTTGCTTTCATCTGAGTAGGCGGTAATATTCGTAGTTTCATTATTAGCATTAAATGTGGGTGCCTGAACTACGAAATTACCAGTGCCATTTGGTACACGGGCATAACCCAAATTAGCACTTTGTGGGCCGAAAAATACCTGGTCAATCAGATTCAGATTTGGATTTGATAGGGTTATTGATTCACCATTGGTAGAGGAAAGCTTAAAATTAGTATGCAGTGGACCATCAGCCAGATCTTCGTCACACCAGATGATGAGGTAGCCACCTGCACCGATGATTGTTCCTGCAGGAATTTGCCATTTAGCCAGATTGGCTGTGTCATCAGTCATATAATAACCGCCAAGATCTATATCCGCATTGGTGTTATTATAGAGTTCTGCCCAATCTTCATAGATTCCGGTTTCGTCAACCTGAGTTGAAGTATTCAGCGCCATCAGTTCATTTATGGCAACATCGCCTGCATTAACATTAGAAAAGGAAGCAGTGAGCGTATGAAATTCATGTTCGGCTCTGTCGGGTGAAAATCGTCCGATATTGTTATTCTCGGCGTATATATAATACTGTGTGGTAATGTTGTTTACAGGAATGTCGGCCCCGTAAACATTATCTCCGGCGATACCGTCATTGTGTGCACCATCGTCATACATGCTCAGTTTGGTAAAAGGTGCATAAACATCGTCGCGGTAGCCTATATAAACCGCACTTGAATTAGTATTGATAATGTTTGCGGTAATTGTGACCTGAGATCCTATTGCAGGGCTGCTCACAGCGCTTGAAACTGCAGAGATTGTTGGTTGAACGTTAGTAAAATCGGCAAGTGCGCTGAGGTAAGTATTTCTGGCATTCATAAGGGCGCTCAGTCCCGAAGCAGTCAAACCGCCTTGTCTGAGCGTAGTGCCATTTATTTTAATGGAATCTGCCATGATATAACTGTCCGTTCCTGCCTCTGCTGTATCCAGCATCTGATCCCAATTTGATTGGGCGAAATAAATTCTGATTTCCTGCACAGTGCTGGCATCATAAAAGTTTTGGGCAAAACAGCTTGCAGTTATAAAGGCAAATACAACAAGACCAAGAAAGTTTTTCATATAGTTTTAGAATTGAAAATGAAAAAGTCAGCATTATGATGTTTGATGCCATTTCAATTTTTATTGGACAGCGCTATCAAAGCAAACTTTTATAAAGTAAAATTAACAAAATAATAATACAAAGTAGATTTTGTTAAAATAATATTAGCATTGATTTAATATTAGAATAACAATCGACAAATGCATGACGCTTTTAAAGGACAAATCCTTCTCTTTTGATTATTTATTTTGGAATAAGAATTTTGTGTAATGTTATTATTATTTAACAGGCAATCTGAAAGAATCTGAAATATTAAGCCTATCTTTGCGCGTCTTAAAACAAGTGCAGTTATATAACTGTCTAAAAATCAATATTAAAAAACAATTCATGCAAAAGCAAAACATTCGCAACATTGCAATTATTGCGCACGTTGACCACGGTAAAACAACACTTGTGGACAAAATCCTGCATTATTGCCGACTTTTCCGCGAAAATGAAACCACCGGAGAGCTTATTTTGGACAATAATGACCTGGAACGCGAACGCGGTATCACAATTCTAGCTAAAAACGTATCGGTTAATTACAAAGGAACCAAGATTAATATTATTGATACCCCTGGTCACGCCGACTTTGGTGGCGAGGTTGAACGTGTACTCAATATGGCCGACGGCGTTTTGCTTTTGGTGGATGCTTTCGAAGGTCCGATGCCTCAAACTCGTTATGTGCTTTCCAAGGCTTTGGATTTAGGTAAAAAGGTTATTCTTGTAATCAATAAAGTAGATAAGGACAACTGTCGCCCCGATGAAGTACATGAGGCAGTTTGGGAATTGATGTTTAACCTAGATGCTACCGAGGAACAACTCGAATTTAACACTGTTTATGGTTCGGCCCGTAACAATTGGATGGGTCCAGATTGGAAAAACCAAACAGACAGCATAGCATATCTTTTGGACAAGGCACTTGAAGATATTCCAGCTCCAGCTACCAATGAGGGTACCTTACAGATGCAGATTACCAGCATTGACTTCTCTCAATATATCGGTCGTATGGCTATCGGACGTGTACACCGTGGCACTATCAAAGTAAATCAGCCTATTTCTGTTGTAAAACGCGACGGTAAAATTGAAAAAACCAGAGTTCGCGCGCTATAT
>JBIPOO010000379.1:0-3164 GCA_044379045.1 Saprospira sp. | reverse complement strand
TATACTCAAGGATTCTTTATCAAATGCTGAAATAATTACCGAAAGGAAATCAAACCAATTCCGTAGCTTTCAATTTCAAACCAAAGAGCAGTTGAAAAGTCAGCAAGCTGAATTGTATGTACTACCCGGAGCCATCCTTGATATTTGGGGAGAAACTAACAGTGACACCCTAAAAAGAAAATACAACGTATTAAAAAACAAGGACCTGGGAAATCTGAAAGTGAGTATTTCGAATGCCGACAGTACTTTGAATTATATCGTTAAATTGCTCGATGACAAAGAATCTGTCTTGTACGAGTTCAAATTTAGCGCACAGAGTACCTGGGTTAAAGAGTTTAAACAATTAGAACCAAACCGCTACAGCATCGAAATTATTCATGATAAAGATGCCGATGGAAAATTCACAGTAGGAAACTATCTAAAAAAAATACAGCCAGAAACAGTTACAAAATCCAAGCCTACTAATTTGAGAGCTGATTGGGATAATGAACTGGAAGTGGATTTGAATCCTGTGAAGGGGAAGAAGAAGTAGTCGTTCTTAATAAATCAAATACAAATAATGACATTTAAAATTGTTAGTATACTATTCGGCTTATTTATTTCATTATCTGCATTTGCTCAGCAATTGTCCGAGAACTATTTTGAATATGTAGATATAGATGACCAAACAGAAAAATTTACCCTGAAAGAAGGGCAGCTATTGCGTATTTGGGACGACCGAAAAGAAAAAACCAAACTTTACAGGTATGCGGCATTGTACAAAATTTATTTAGGCCAAAAAACATTAGCTGTCGATTTGATTTCAGATAATATTATAGGGTTAACTACACTTTTTCCGGGGTGTTTTACAAATTTTTCAACAATCCATACCGACAAAGCTAATTCAAAAGATTTTTGGGAACTAAAGGAAATTAAAAAGCCAAAGAAAAAAGGAAAAACTGAACTAATTTTCCAGCAAAACAAAACTTCAACCGATGAATAAGGCTTTATACACAATAATTTTGCTTTCATTGCTGATGAAGGCGAAGGGACAGGATTTAAAAGTTATCAATCTGGATAAATCCGATGCTTTATTATGTTCGTACAAAGGTGAGATTTTGAAAGTAGATACATTGATATCAGATCAGCGAAACTATTTCCTGACCTCAACCGGACATGCAAAAAGAATTGGAATAAATGATACTTTAAGCATAGGTAATGTGAACTATATTGCCATTTTATTTCAACCAAAAGTCACTCCTGTATCTCGCGATATAGAAATAGACGATAGAAGAAGAACTTCTATTTTGCCACAAATACCAAAGTCTCTAGGAGTCTATTATAATTATGCAGAGGCAAATTCAATTGCAAATAATTCAACGGCAATTAAATTTAAATCAACTATTTATGATTTAATATGGCTGCGGCCCGTGGGCTTTGGAACAAGATTTTATGCAGAAAGAATAAATCCAAAAAAATTTCGCAAATAAGGAAATTCAGTTAGTAATTATTTTACGATTAAATATAAAAAAATGGATAAATTAGTTGCAACTTTAAAATTATTCAAAAATCAATTGAATAAATGGCAATCGGAGCTTAATGAATATAATAATTGGGTATCTGAAAACAATAATATAGACAGTTTTATTGAACGTGAAAATATAGAGAGAATTAACCTTGAAATTCTTTCAATAAACACTCGGATTTTTAGGATAGAGGTATCAAAGAAAATAATAACATTATCACCTGAGGATGAAATTATGAGACAGTATAATGAAAAACTTATTGAATTTCAGACATATTTCACGAATATTACTTGCAAAAACAACAATGGTAGTGTTGTCGAACAAAAAGATGTGGATATGGTACTAGAATCTTTGAAAATAGTACATGAAATGCAAAGTTTTTATGAGAAAAATAGTAGTGCCGTTAAAAATTATTCATGGGTAGCAGATTTTTACACCACGGATAAATTTGAAAAAAGATTGGTGGAAGTTGAAAGCTGGAAAAGTAAAACAGATGAACGTTATAATGATTCTCAACTAATAAAAGACTACAAGAATATAAAAAAAGAAGGCCCTCAACCATTGATTCCTCCAAAAGATGAGCTTATGCCTATAGAATATCATGATCCTGAACTTAAAGATGATTATGGAATTGTATATTCAGATTATAATGCTTTACCATTATTCGACAGCCAAAATGGAATAGAGGAGACGGATGCTATTCAAGGAAATCTTGGTGATTGTTACGCAATCTCAGCGCTATCAGCTATAGCTAAAGCTTCCCCAGAAATAATAAAGAAAAATATTACCCCGTTAGGAAATAATTTATTTGAAGTGACCTTGTATATAAGGGAAATTGTGGATGGTAAAGCTACAGATAGGATGGAGAAAAAAGTTATAGTAGATTCCGACTTTCCTGTTGAAGTATTGGATAATGGTAGTAAAAAACTTTACTACGCTCAATCTGAAGATTCCGAGATTTGGACTATGATTATGGAGAAAGCATATGCAAAAGCAATTGGGGGGTTCGATAACTTAGTTAGTAGTACGGGCGAAGAAGCATTGTCTGTTTTTACAGGAAAATCAGTAAGGAATTTTGTAGTAATGAACAAAAATAAGTTTTTGGAGACGCTAAAAATAGACAACAAGTTCATTGACAAATCATACACTAAAATAGAATTTCTCACAATGCTAGCCAAATCAAAAATAGCCTTGTTTGATTCAAGTAAATCTGTTATCTCCCAAAATGATTTTATTTTACAAAAAAATCACAGCTATTCTCTGAATTCTTTTGATGGAATGACAATCAAGTTGAGAAATCCTCATGGGGTTGATGATTTTGAATTTGATGTAAAAGAAGACGATGTATGGGAGTCCTTTAGTAAAATTGCTTTGTTATAGAGATTTAAAATATTTCGGGTTGTATTTGAAAGACCAAATTGAAGCAAGATGCTTTTAAATTGCATTTATTTATTGAAGCATCAATCTCTTTCAATACTTTCATCATCCGATTCAAATAGTTTTTTGATACGAACTGTCTCAATTCGAGTGTCGCTTACCGCTTCAAATTTAAACTCCAGATGGTTCCAGTTGTAAGAACTGCCTTGTGCGGGAATGCTTTCCAATTCAGACACCAAAAAACCTGATAGGGTATTGTAGTTATCACTTTCAGGTAATTCG
>JBIPOO010000380.1:0-3164 GCA_044379045.1 Saprospira sp. | reverse complement strand
CTACATGATCGTGCCATTGCCCCAAAAGCTCTGCGGCCAGTTTAAGTCTTTTCGGATGCTTTGTAAATTCCTTTTCGGGCTGCATTAGCGCCAACATCTCGATGATGTAACAGGACTGTTTTACCCTTGTACGCAAATCGTGCATCAATGCCTCATCCTGTTTATTCGGGAGCAATTCGCCAATTTGTTTGAAACGCTTTTTTAGCAGTTTTTTGGTCAGTTTTGTAGCATCTTCATTCGAAATATCAACTAGAAAAGCATTTGCAGCCTCAAGGCTTTTGCCAATAAGTTTGTTATCGAATTGCTGCAGAGCCGTATTCAATTCATCAGATGCCAATTGCTCACGGGCAGTTATCAGATTATTAAATTCGACGTATATTTCTGCGGCTGCATCCTTGGCAAAAAAAGCAAACAATGCCTTTAGTACCTGAATTTCACGCAATTTACCCACTTCTTTGAAGAGAATATGGACATCTGCAAAATTGGTTTTTGAATCAAATCGGCCTTCAGAAATTGGATCCAAAACCTGGTATAAGGCCTTCAATCGCTTGATTCCAACCCGCAGGTCGTGTAGTACATCAACATCCAATCCGCTTTTGGCAGCTTCGGAATTTGTTTCAATAATTTCCATCTGTTCTTCAAAATAGTTTATGATAGCAATCATATAAAAAAATTAATCCTAAGAAATAGGCTCTAAATTAACAAATATTGCCGAAATAAAAAAGCGCAAAACCGTTATTTCGATTTTGCGCCAGGTACCGAAGGAGGGACTCGAACCCTCACGCCTTACGGCACACGCACCTGAAACGTGCACGTCTACCAATTTCGCCACTTCGGCAGTGTTACTAATTCAATTGGGAATGCAAAGATAGAAGCAGTCTATTGTTTACACAAATATTTTAAGGTTTATTTCAATTTTTTTTTCGCTGTCTTATAACTACACACTAAGCGCAAAGAAAATTACCCCAATCAATCCAACAGCTCCGATCATGATCCCAATAAAATTGAAGCTTCTCGTTTCTCCTTTTTTAAGGCCGATAATTGCCATTACAAGGGCCGCAACTGCCAAAACCGCTGCTATCACAGCCATAAAAATATTAAATCTCAAAAAAATACCTAAGCCAAGCATAAATAAGGCAAGCACTGCTGCAGAAACTGAGATTGTACCATATAGCGGGAATTTTTTATCAGTTTTAATTTTTCTGATTTTTTTGTTTTTTGGGGTCGATTTTATTGCAGGTTCCTGCCCTTCGAACAGTTCGCTTACAACTGAGTTCGTGTTATTATAACTATGCGCGAAAGCTTTATTTGGGTAGCATGATAATAAGAGCAAAAAAGCTATGATAAACAGTTGAAATTTCATTTTATTAGATTAAAAAAATTGAGATAAACTAATTCAAACCTATTTGACAACAATCAGGGCAATGATTCCTGCAACAATGCCAAGACCGCCGGCAACCATAGCCGCATAAGCTTGTCCGGGCATATCGGTATAGCGTAGGTCAACTATACCTATTATAATGGCAGCAGCACCAAGCAGCAGACCAACAAAAACGAGCAGTTGCCATTCAATTCCCAAGAAGGCCAATACTGCAACACTTAGCAAAATTGACAAAATACCAACTATCAATGCGGCAAGTCCCAAGGCATCGCCCTCTTGACCATATTTTATTTTGCGTATTTTGTCTTTAATTTTTTCCTTTTTTATAGGATTATTTGACTTCTCAAGTTTTTTTTCAAGCCTTTCCAATTTAGATTTTTGCACCTTGCTAAAAGCTTTTTCTTGAGTTGGTGATACGGGCAAAGAAGCCGCCGAACTAAAAAATATCAAGACTGCTGTGAGTAAAAACAAGCATAAACTGCTATGGAAAATTGATTTCATACATCTCAAAATTTAAAGGGTTCAGCAATTTTATCAAACCAAAAGTAGCTAATATTATTTAAAACAAGGATTCATCCTTGTTTTTTTTCTATATTTGATATTCAACTGATAACATAATAATCAAATGAAAAAATTATTATACTTTTTTTCCGGATTACTCTTTTTGCTTGCAGCCTGCGACGAAAAATCAAATAATCAGGATTACAACTATGGAAAAGACATTCCTGCCCGTAAAAACTTCACGGACAATGATTTAAAATACAATGGACAATCGGTAAAACTCACTAAACACGGTAGTTGCAGGATGGTTTGTAGAAAACTGGATGCCTACGAGATTCAGGAAGTTATCAGCAAAGGAAGGATCAACAAAAGAAAATCATACCCCAATTCTAAGCCCTGCCCTACAGTGGCTTATGAGGGATTTACTGTTGACGGACAAAAAGCCAGGGTTGTGCTGGGCACCTGTGAAAACGATATCAAAGTTGTTACCGTTATTGACCTTGGACAAGATTGGCAATGCAATTGCAGATAAATATTTACGGTTATCAGCTCCCTTATCATTACTTCTGTACGCTGATGCATGAGCATAAAAGATTTCATCTTGCAATAGGTTTGGCATTGAAGAAAAAAATATGCTTTAAATGCTTTGAAATCAATCAACAATAAGGGTATTCCTGTCCAACTCCTGTTGCTTGATATTCATTGGCAATTCCCTGTCTTCATATTGTTGTGTACGTAGCTGCGGAATAAATCCGGCCTCACGAATTGCCTGCTGAATACCATCGGCAGTAAAACGGAAGGCTGCACCTGCGGCAGATACTACATTTTCTTCGATCATAATGGAACCAAAATCGTTGGCGCCAGCGTGCAGACAGGCCTGAGCCACCTGCTTCCCTACAGTGAGCCAGGATGCCTGTATATTTTGAATGTTTGGCAGCATGATTCGGCTCATGGCAACCATACGGATATATTCATCGCCGGTATAATCTCGTCTCTTTAATTTTAATTTGGTAAGAATAGTGTCCTCATCCATGAAAGGCCAGGCAATGAAGGCTATAAAGCCTTTAGCATCAGCAGGCTTTTCTGACTGAACCTCGCGTAGCCATACCAGATGCTCAAAACGTTCATAATTAGTTTCGATATGTCCGAACATCATCGTTGCAGAGGTAGTAAGATGCAACTGATGCGCCGCACGCATTACGTCGAGCCACTCGGAGCCGCTGCATTTGCCGCGTGAAATGCGTCTTCTTACTCTGTCATTCAAAATCTCGGCACCGGCACC
>JBIPOO010000119.1:0-11538 GCA_044379045.1 Saprospira sp. | reverse complement strand
GTTTTAAAAACAGAACAGCTTCCAATAAAATTTTTATCAAAAACGGAGAGGCAAAAAAGCTCAAGGCCGAAATCATCAAAACAAGAAATGAACTCTTCGAGCTAATGGATAATCTAGTCAAAGTAAGTGAAAATACTGAGGGGGTTGTTTTTAGATACAATGATGTTCATTACCTGGAAGCCAATTTAAAACTGGAAGATCCTGAGAAAAAAAGCCAAACCGATTGGCTGAACCCCCACTTTAGCTCCAATACAGTTGCCGAATCGTTGCTCCTACTTCGAAAAATTGAGTTCGACTGTACTGCCTCCCTGTTCCAGGTTATGACGCTTTTGAATGATAATATAGCGTATTGAGGATGTTTTCGGTTGAATATTTATACTCCGTTTTTTACCCCAAAAAAATTTATTAGAATGTTTACTAGTTATCTTTTCAATGCAAACAGTTGCAAAAAATCTAATTATGTTAGGTTTATAATTATAGGCGCTTTAATTTTTTTAATTGCAGCTTGCGATAACACCATATTGAATACCAAAACAAATTCTTCAAAAAATTTGGAACGATCATTGGCTTTCGAAAAATCTTTTAGAGAATCTAAAAATATCATCGATGCCGACATAGAACAGCGCTTTAAAAGAATGGAAAATGCACTCTTGGATGACCGTAAATTTTATTTGAGAATCGTATATGAAACGGCCAAAAAAATGCCCTACAGGGTTGAGTCACTGCGGGCGAAAATAAATGCTTTGAGGGTTGAAATTGCTGAAAATTCTGGTGGATTAATAGTAAAATACGGTGAGAAAGCAAAGTGGGAAGCATTGGGATACAAAAAATTAACTGAGGAAAATAAAATAGAATTCTCAGGTAGTCCTGTATCTGCAGCTGATATGAATGCACCTGAACTTGTTTTTTTTAAAAATAAGGAGGCCGAAAAACTGAAAGCACAAATTATAATTACAAGAAAAAATCTTTTATCCGAAATGGATTTCCTTAACAAGGATGATTATCCAGAGCGGATACAGGGTTTTGATGAAGCTAAGAAAAACCTTTTGCTCGGCGAGCCCCAAAATAAAGGAAATTTAAAATGGGAGGATTTAAATTTTAAAGATTTGTCGGTTGCAGAATCCTTTGCTTTGCTCGCAAAGCTAGAAAATGATGCCACAGCCGCTGTAAATCAACTGGTAAAAGTCTTAGAAACGGCTTTCGAAGCAAAAATATTGTTTTATGACGAGATTGATGTATTTTCTCAGCCCGGAAAAGCTTATCTGCGTCGTGGTGAAACCTTCCAAACCGAAATAGGCTTGGGTACCTATTCTACTCAGGCCGATTTTACGGTCAATGTGAATGGTGTAAATGTACCTGTCCGTAAAGGAAAAGCCATTTACAGTTTAAAAGTCGATAAAACAGGTACTAATTTTTACAAAGTAAAAGTAAATGTAATAAATCCGCTCACAGGTAAAATAACTACAGTAGAAAAGGAATTTGCGTATGAGGTAGGGGAGTAGGTGGGCATTTTTTCTCAATTTAATTTCATTAAATCAAAATCCAAAAATAATTTTTACTATGATAACCCTAGTATTCAGTTTACTATTTCTGTTACAAATTGATTTTTATTTACTTGTTTCATCAAATTACGCTGTAACAAAGCCATCTGATGGAATTCAAATGATAGATGTAGAGGGCGGAAAATTCATTATGGGCTGTCCTCTTGATACAAGCCAATGTGAACCGGATGAATTACCATTGAATGAGGTTTCCCTTAGTTCTTATAAAATTGGTAAATATGAAGTTACGCAAGCCCAATGGAAAGCTATCATGGGGAATCGTCCATCTTTTAAGAAAAATTGCGGTAAGTGTCCGGTTGAATATGTGAGTTGGGAAGAGGTTCAGCAATTTATCAATAAACTTAATGCAAAAACCGGAAAGTCTTATCGCCTCCCCACTGAGGCTGAATGGGAATTTGCTGCAAGAGGAGGTAATAAAACTAAGTCCTATCTTTTCTCAGGATCCAATCAGCATGAGGATGTAGCCTGGTTTGAAAATAATAGCGCAGATGAAGTGCAGAAAGTTGGATTGAAAAAGCCAAATGAATTGGGTATTTATGATATGAGTGGCAATGTCGGAGAATTCTGTTCCGATAGGTATGCTGATAATTATAGTCCCGAGACAAAAATTAATCCTCAGGGACCCCAAGAAGGAACCAAACGTGTTTTTCGTGGTGGATCCTGCTTGAACGAACCGTTAAAAGTATGGTTCAGACATAGCTACGGTGAATCGCATAAAAGGAGTGATTGCGGATTTCGACTTGCACATAGTGGGTCTTGAATAAGTTAGCAGGCACAAAAATATCGAACGGCTTTTTATATGCAACTTTAATATTTGATATGCTTACTTTTTCAGAGAATCCAAGTTTTTACCATGAAAGCTTAGAACTGCCCGATGAAGCTATTTTTGCCGGGGGCCCTTTCGACAGGTCTGATATGCGCTTAAGAAGACAGGTATTAAGAGAGACAGTACAACATTTTAAGAATAATAACGAATCAATCCAGGCCCAGGCGCTGTATAACCTCAAAAACTGGCATACGGAAACGGCTTTTGGCATCGAAAAATTGAATTCAAATGCTTTTGTGGATGTTTACAGTGGCGACTGGGGGGATGTAACTGCTATGCTGACTAAAAAATTCGGGCACTGTTTTGCCGTACTGAATATGGCAAATGCATTTGTCCCTGGGGGTGCTTATATCGAGGGAGCTATTGCACAGGAAGAAAATATGTTTAGAAGAACAGATTGTCATTTTGCAGTTAAAAAAGATCAGTTAGTTTCTGCAAGAAGGTATAACAGTTTAATGATTGAGTTGATTAGCGGAAATAATGGCAAAGTTTATCTAGATACAGAAAATCCAAGAATCTGTGTAAGAGGGTCTGAAAATCGAGCACTCGAAAATTTGGGCTATGAATGGTTGGACCCCAATGAAATTTTTCCCTTCTATGAGCTTAGGTCAGCAGCAATGGATTTAAGAAATGGGCAGCCTTTTAATAAAGAACAATCAAAAAAAATTATCAAAGCGCAGTTTGATACGCTTGTTGAAAATAATATACAGCATGTAGTTTTAGGCGCCCATGGTTGTGGCGCTTTTTTGAATCCTACAGAAAAGGTTGCTGAAAATTATAAGGAAGTTATTGCCGAATATAAAAACAGTTTTCGGGTAATTGCCTTTGCAATTTATCATGCAGGTTATGGTCCCAACAATTTTGAGATTTTTCAAAGTTGCTTTAAGTAAAATAATGATCCTACTTTACTGTCCCGCTAATCGGATCAACTACTATTTTTTCCTTTAGTGGTACAGTAAGTTCATATTTGCCAAATACTACGCTGATGTTGCCCATGATATAATAGTCGAACTCTCGCTGCACGGCCTTTAACAAGCCGCTGAGTCCCCCCTGAATGGTGTTGATTGAAAGCTCTTTTTCAATAGTTGTCTCCTTTTCAGCTTGAAGGATAATTTCAGTTTTATCATTCACTTCTCCAACTTTTGCCTTATACGAAGCATCGGAAAACATTTTAATATCGATAGCGGTCACTTTCAGCTCAAAAGGAAAGGTGTTTTTTATGATGACCGGCACCTGAAGCCTTATTTTATTCATATCGGCTTCGAGTAGTTTAATGGCATTTACATTGAAATTTGTATTTTTTAGAAATTCTTTTTTGAGCGGTTCAAGAAGTTGTTTGCTCTCTAATGCAAATTCAAGTTTTTCTGTTATCTTTATCTTTAGTAAACCTAAAATACCGCTAACTTTACAACTTATTTTTACAGAATCTTTTGAAATAAAGTCATTTATGAATTCCGATGACATTGAATCAAGATGAATCTTTACATCAAAATTAACTTCTTGAGACTTATTTGCAGCTAAGAAAGCTTGACCCGTGCTTACCCCTTCGGCATATTTTTTACCTTTATCGTCGAAAAACATCGATATTTTTTCGAAATTTAGAGGAATAATATTCGGATTGTGAATCTCGACCTTCGTCAGCAAAAAAATTGTTGAATTTTCGTACTTTACAATCTCGTTGGATACGATTCGCTTCACCTCAGGATTCTTCATTGCGAAGCAAAGATTTGAAAGTAGTAGGGTGACTGTTAGTAGTATTTGCTTGTTCATAAAAAATATTTTTTACAAATAAACAATAACTATACCGTTTTCTTTCTATATTTATCAAGCATATTTGAATTTTTTAACGTAACAATGTAAAAATTTATGAAGTCTTCATTCAAAACCTGCGATGCCGGCCATTTTTATCCATCTTCCAAAGACAGCTGTCCTTACTGTAGCGGCGGTGACGGATTGGGAAGAACAGAGTTTACAACCCCTATCAATGAACAGCCTACCGTAGAAAAGGGTAATAATTTTGGCGGTGGCGGCGGAGGAGATAAAACCGAAATCATTGGCAATAAAAACAGCGGAAGCGGAGGCGGTAAAGGTTTCGGCAGCAAAGTTGAAGAAACTGCTAAAATCGGTAACAATTTCAACAACCTGAATAATCTTAATAATAGCGACAAAACAGGCATTTACCGTCCCGAAACTGAAGTTAAGGATGGTGGCAAAACAAGCGAAAACAAAGGGCCGCAAATCAACGCCCGCAAACTTGTTGGCTGGATGGTATCTTACTCGCTCAACGAATTCGGGATCGATTTCAGATTGTACGAAGGGCAAAACACCATTGGCCGCGATATCAATTCAACCATCAGAATTACAGATGATAACCTCATCTCTTCAAAACATGGTACTATTTTATTCAGAAACGGTTCCTTGTATTACAAAGACGAGATGTCGACCAATCCTAGTTTTCTGAACGAATATGAAATTATGCCAGGCGAAACCGTAAAAATTAAAGACGGTGATAGTCTTAAAATCGGCAAAAATGATTTTATCCTGAGACTTTCCATTATCGCTTAAAACTTCAACTATGAGATTAATACTCTTAGCACTGCTGCTCTGTGTAAATGTTTTTGCACAAGAGCTTAAACTTCTTGAGTGCAACAAAAAGAATTATCCGGATATGGAGCTCGGCATTCAGGGGAGAAACCCCAAATTCATGGATGCCAAAGACCTGAAAATAACCGAGAATAACAAGGATGTTAGTACTTTTGAACTGATACCCGAAAGAAGGGACAACAAGTACAAAAGAGCTGTACTGATTTTGTTTGAAAACAGCAATCCGCCAATGTTTACGCCTCAGCGTGAATATTTCAAAGCCATGCTGCTCAAGACTTTGAGCGAATCATTCTCTCCCCAGGATGTAATTTACTTTACAGAATTTGACTGGGTTAACAGAAAAAGTGGTAAGACGCTTACCGGAGAAATGATAAAAAAAGGAAATGCTGCCGAAATTGCAAAATTGGTAAGTGCTATAACTCAGCCCCCTTCAAATGGGACACAACTAAGCCTACAGGGGCAAACCTGTCTTGCCAGAGCAGTGGATGATGGGCTCGATTTTCTTGGATCCGAAAAGCTTGACACTACCTACTGTAAAAGTATTTTATTGCTTTCAGGGGCATCGAATGACAATATCAACTCCAATGTGGATATCACTGCTTTGGTTTTGAAAGCCCGCAAAAAAAATATTGCAATCAATGCTGTGGATTATCCTCGTATGGCAGCATTATACAATACGATACAACTTTGTAATGAAACCTTTGGGCGTCAATTCAGATCTGACAACAGAGATGTTGACAAATACACCGATTCCCTCAAGGCTATTATCAAAGATTTGAGTTTGATGGCATCGGGTAGCTATTATACGCTGAAATATAAAACAGAGGTTGGTCCGGGTAATGTTGCTGTGAGTCTCAAATTGAGCAATAAAACAGGTAACGAAAGCAGTACCCTCAATTACAATACGCCTTCCTATCCCGGATGGATTTTTTCTTCAGTTGTAAGAATATTAGTATTGCTAATCATTTTGGGTCTGATCATAGGACTTGCAGTATTTTTTGTAAATAAAAACCGCAAGAAACAGCAACTGGCCAAGGCCGAAACAGAAAAGAAATTATCCGAAATAGAGGAAAACAACCGTAGGGCAGAAGAAGAAAACAAAAAAAATCTGCGCGATCAGGAAGAAAAATTCCGCAAAGAAAATGAGGCGCAGCGCCTAAGGCAGCAACAGGAAAAGGAAATGCAGGAGCGAAAGCAGAAGGACAATGAATCGCTTGCCCGTTTGCAGGGACGCAACCGTATCCCTACCCTGGTCGATATGAGCGGTAACGTGTACAACCTGGCTAGTCTTGTTACAAAAATTGGTCGAATCGATGGCAATGACCTGGTTATTCAAGACAGTACTGTTTCGAAAAATCATGCAGTGATTATGTATGAGCGCCAAAGCCCCGAAGCCATTCCCGTTCCATGCAATGAATTTTTTATTGTCGATTTGGGCAGTGCAAATGGTACTCTCATCAACAATATGCCCATCAGCGGCGTGTATAAACTGAAAGACGGCGATATTATCCGCTTTGGCAACATTTCGGCAAGTTTCAGATCCTAATTCAAAAACCTTAAAACTTTACAATTATATGAAATACAATTATAGATCACTGACCAATGTAGGTAAGGTGAGAAAGGCCAACGAAGACTCCTGCGGTGAATTTAAAACGCCTCATGGTACCCTGCTCATTGTTTGCGATGGTATGGGCGGACATGTGGGAGGTGCAGTAGCATCCTCCACTGCGGTTGAAAAAGTATATGAGTATATCAATAACAGAGACAGCAGCCTTGGCTATCAGACCTTGTTGCAAGAGGCCATTATTTTTGCCAATGAGCAGGTCTTTGGCTTGTCGACCGTGAAGCCAGAACTGAAAGGTATGGGTACCACCTGTGTAGTAGTGCTCATCAGCGATTCAGGCCTGGTGTACTATGCGCATGTGGGCGACAGCCGTTTGTATCTGCTCAGAGATAAGACAATTAAAAGGGTAACAAAAGACCATTCCCTGGTACAACTCCTGCACGATCAGGGGCAGATAACAGAGGATGAGATGGAAACACATCCGAATAAAAACCAGATTCTGAAAGCCATTGGTACCGATTTCGATCTTCGTCCCGAGGTTTGCAAGGAGCCCATGCAAATGAAAGAAAATGACATTCTGCTCATTTGTTCCGATGGTTTGTGTGGGATGGTGCACGACCGCGATATTGCCCGTATTACCTACGCCAATATCAGTAATCTCGAAAATGCAACGCAGCTATTGATTGATGAGGCCAATAACAATGGGGGCAAAGATAATATCACCGCAACATTGGTTACTTTCGGTCAGCCGCAGGACCAAAAAGTTGTAATGGCCGCTGCACCAATCCAAAATACAGAAAGTTCAAAAAATAACAAGAAATTGTTGCTTTATGGGGGGATGGCTGTATTGTTGCTGGTGTTGGTTGGTTTTCTGGTATGGGGGCGTGGTGGTACAACAGAGCAGACTTTTTGTAAATGTTATGAAACTCTAGCTGATAAAGTTAATAACCAGCAAACTGATTCTTTGAAAGTTAGTGTTTATGACAGTGGTGTTAAAGAATGTGAAAAAAATGAAAAGAAGGATCAAAAATGTACAAAAAAAGCTGATTTAGAAAAAACTATTGCACCTGTAAAGGAAGCTGAGGATAAGCGATTGGAAAAAGAAAAGGACGGTAAAAAAGAGCCTAAGAATGATGAAAATACTCAAAATCCAAAAGGGAAGGAAGAACAAAAAAAGCCAAATGAACCGAAAAAAACTACAACAACTACTGTTACCGATCCTTCAACAACAACTGTAACTACCTCTAATGGTAAATGCAAGCAACAAATAAACCATGAGGTTAAAGACAAAGAGACTTTATCTTTAATTGCATCTAGTTATAAGAAAGATTGTAATGATCTTGATGTTGAAGATTTAAAAGCTGTAGTAGCTAAACCAGATGATATAAAACCAGGCGACAAAATTACCTTCACCTGCAAATGCAAGGATAAATAATCAACTGACCTACTAAACCTACCTACATCTTTTCCATGAAACTGCAGGTCCAAACCCTTTTAAATAATCGTTACCGCATCACTGCCTTTTTAAGTCAGGGAGGTTTTGGTTATACCTATTTGGCCGATGATGACTTGTTTGGCAAAAAGGTTTGTATAAAAGAGTTGTACATAAATAACAGGAGTACCCGCGGGCCTAGGCAGGAGGTGATTACAGAGGACAGCAGCGATTTTTCCTTTGAGCATTTTTCTACCCGATTTTGGGAGGAGGCTAAGCAACTTGCCGCCTTCGACCATCCCAATATTGTGAAGGTGAAGGATTTTTTCAAGAGCAATGGCAGTACTTATTTTGTAATGGAATACATCGAGGGCGAAACCCTTCAGGCAAAAAAACTGAAGGGCGAGCTCAACGATGAACAGCGTATTTTTGCAGTGATGACCCAATTGCTCGCTGCAGTGGAAACCGTACACAATGCTGGTATGCTGCATCGCGACATCAAACCCGAAAATATACTCATTGCCAATGACAACAGGGTAGTGCTCATCGACTTTGGCTCGGCACGTGATTTTGAAGATGGAAAAACCCTGGCACATACTACCTTGATCAGCCCCGGCTATGCACCTATTGAGCAATACAGCAACCGCGCAAAAAGAGGTGCCTATACCGATATCTATGCCCTGGGCGCCACCCTCTATTTTTTACTCACGGGACAAAAACCCCTGCCTGCTACCGACCGCTACCGCGAGCAATTACCTAGTCCGCAGCAGTTGAATCCCGCTATAAGTACGCAACTTTCATCGGCTGTGATGATGGCTATGGCCATGGAACCCGAAGATCGTTTCCAAAGTGTAGCCGATTTTAAAGCAGCCTTGCTGCTATCCGGTAAAAATGTGGAGAAGACAGTTGTTACTGAAATTTTACCTCAAAAAGAAATAGCAAATAAGGAAAAAACACCAGTAGTACAAAGCCCTGCAGTTGAGGAAAAACCGGTAAAAAAATCAAATACGCTTTTCTATGGGGGAATGGCCGTACTGTTGCTGGCTTTGGTGGGTTTTCTGGTATGGGGCCGTGCTGATACAACAGATCAGACTTATTGTCAATGTTATGAAACTCTAGCTGATAAAATTAATAACCAGCAAACTGATTCCTTGAAAGTTAGCGTTTATGACAGTGGTGTTAAAGAATGTGAAAAAAATGAAAAAAAGGATAAAGACTGTAAAGCGAAAGCTGAGCTAGAAAAAACTATTGCACCTGTAAAGGAAGCTGAGGCAAAGCGATTGAGAAGTGAAAAGCTCAAGATGGAAGAACAAAAAAAGAAGGAAGACGAAAAAAAGAAAAAAGAAAAACCAGCACCAAATTCAACAACAGATAATTGTGAATATCCAAATGGTAATGGAACTATTAATTGTTTATATAAAAAAGAACCAAGATGGAAATCAGAAAAAGTAAAATGTGTGATTGAATCCGTCAAAAAAGGAAATGGTACTATTTTTATTAGTGATATAGTGGATGCTAATAAAGATGGTAAAATAGACGATTATGAACTAGTAAGAACAGTGTTTATTGATGGGTATTATTATTTTTATAATGAGACATATACTAGTGGAGCTGGTAACCCGTATAAACCTTTTAGATGTGAAGGTGAAAAAATAATAAGAGTTGAGTAACCTTCACCTGCAAATGTAAATAACCTATAAAAACTAGACAATACCTACACAAAAAATGAAACTGCAAGTCCAAACCCTTTTAGATAATCGTTACCGCATCACTGCCTTTTTAAGTCAGGGAGGTTTTGGTTATACCTATCTGGCGGAGGATTTATTTGGCAAAAAGGTTTGCATCAAGGAGTTGTTTATCAGCGGTAGGAGTACCCGCGGGCCTAAGCAGGAGGTAATTACAGAGGACAGCAGCGATTTTTCTTTTGAGCATTTTTCCACCCGATTTTGGGAGGAGGCTAAGCAACTTGCCGCCTTCGACCATCCCAATATTGTGAAGGTGAAGGATTTTTTCAAGAGCAATGGCAGTACTTATTTTGTAATGGAATACATCGAGGGCGAAACCCTTCAGTCAAAAAAACTGAAGGGCGAGCTCAAGGATGAGCAGCGTATTTTTGCAGTGATGACCCAATTGCTCGCTGCAGTGGAAACCGTACACAATGCTGGCATGCTGCACCGCGACATCAAACCCGAGAATATACTCATTGCCAATGACAACAGGGTAGTACTTATCGACTTTGGCTCGGCACGCGATTTTGAAGATGGAAAAACCCTGGCTCATACTACCTTGATTAGCCCTGGCTATGCACCCATAGAGCAGTACAGCAACCGCGCAAAAAGAGGCGCCTATACCGATATCTATGCCCTGGGCGCCACCCTCTATTTTTTACTCACTGGACAAAAGCCCCTGCCTGCTACCGACCGCTACCGCGAGCAATTGCCTAGTCCGCAGCAGTTGAATCCCGCTATAAGTACGCAACTTTCATCGGCTGTGATGATGGCTATGGCCATGGAACCCGAAGATCGTTTCCAGAATATTTACGATTTCAGAAGGGCAATGAATATGCTCAAAAATGGAAAAGTAGAAAAAGAAAAAACTTTTACCTTTGGCAAAGATGAAAAAACAATTGTCCTGACGCACAATTTACCAGCTACATATACCAATGAGTATGGAATGGAATTTATTTTAGTTGAGGCAGGAACTTTTATGATGGGTAATGATAATAGTGAATATATAGATGATGAAAATGATTTTGATGATGAAAATGATTTTGATGATGAAAATGAAATAGATGATGAAAATGAAATAGATGATGAAAATGATTTTGATGACAATTTGCATCAAGTAACCATAACAGAGGCTTTTTACATTGGAAAATATCCTGTAACTCAGGCTCAATGGATGAAAATTATGGGGAATAATCCATCATATTTTAAAGATAGGCCAGATTGCCCAGTTGAAAATATTAGTTGGTATGATTGTCAAAAATTTATCTCAAAACTAAACAAAAGGTCAGGTCAGCAATATCGGTTACCTACAGAGGCAGAGTGGGAATTTGCTGCTATTGGTGGTAATAAAAGCCAAGGTTATGATTATGCAGGATCTGAATATATTGATGAGGTAGCCTGGTACTTTGAAAATAGTATTGAAGTAATAAAAATTGAAAAAAAATCTTTATGGGGCTTAGTAAAAAACCATGAAGAAAAAAAGGAAAAAAAGGGAACGAGCCAGGTAGGTTTAAAGAAATCCAATGAGCTAGGAATTTTTGATATGAGTGGTAATGTATCGGAATGGTGTAGTGATTGGCATGGAGAAAGTTATTACAATAGCAGCCCAGCTAATAATCCCCAAGGGCCAAATAGTGGCAGTGATCGTGTTTTGCGTGGCGGCAGTTGGTACAATAATCCTAATTTCTGTCGGGTTTCGTTTCGCAACCTCAGCCGCCCTGACTTTAGGAGCAACTTCATTGGCTTTCGCCTTGTCCTCGTTCCCAGTTCAAAATAGGAAACTCCAAATCATGAGCAAAAGAAAACAGCAAGCAGTAAAAATA
>JBIPOO010000118.1:0-11562 GCA_044379045.1 Saprospira sp. | reverse complement strand
CAGGCCGAGGCTGTGCGTTTGGGTATCTCAAGAGCATTGGTGCGTATCAACGGCGAATTCCGCCCTGCGCTCAAAGCCAAAAAATACCTTACTCGCGACCCCCGTGCCGTTGAGCGTAAAAAATACGGTAAACCAAAAGCACGCCGAAGCTTCCAATTCAGCAAACGTTAATCTTATTATTGGAAATGGCGGGTTAATCGCCATAGTATCAAAATTATTAAAAAAGATATGCAAACACCTACTTATAAAGATTTGTTGGATGCCGGCTGCCACTTCGGTCACATGAAAAGAAAGTGGAATCCTAAAATGCGTCCTTATATCTTTGTGGAGCGTAAAGGCATCCACGTTATAGACCTAAATCGCACTGTAGAGTGCCTCGAGCGTGCCGCAAATGCACTGCGCCAAATGGCTAAATCCGGCAAGAAAATTCTTTTTGTTGGTACCAAAAAACAAGCTCGTATCATCATCGAAGATGCAGCCAGAAGTGTTGGAATGCCATTTGTAACCGACCGTTGGCTGGGTGGTATGATGACCAACTTTGCCACTATTCGCAAATCGGTACGCAAAATGCAAAACATCGAGCGTATGCTCAATGATGGCACTTTGGAGAACATCACCAAAAAAGAGCGTCTGGTACTTTCACGCAATCATGAGAAATTGAACCGTATGTTCGGTGGTATTGCTCAATTGAACAAATTGCCAAATACCTTGCTTGTTGTTGACATCAGCCACGAACACCTCGCAATTGCCGAAGCTACTCGTCTTGGTATTCGTACCATTGGCGTAGTTGATACAAACTCTGACCCAACAATTGTTGATTTTGCAATTCCATCGAATGATGATGCTTCTAAAGCAATTGCAATCATCGTCAACTATCTTGCCGATGCAATTCGCGAAGGTCTTGAGGAACGCAAAAATATGAAAGAAGAAGCTCCGGCAGAAGCTGAGTAATTTTTCAAAAATTCATGATACTCCGTACAGACTCTTTTGTGCGGAGTATTTAATATAATTAACAAACAGTTAAAATCAAAAACAAAAATGAGCGTTAAAATTTCTGCATCAGATGTAAAAAGACTCCGTGACGAAACCGGAGCAGGTATGATGGACTGCAAAAAAGCTCTCGAAGAAGCCAATGGCGATTTCGAAGGTGCTATTGAATATCTCCGCAAATTGGGACAGAAACTGAACGATAAACGTGCCGACCGTGAAACCCTTGAAGGCGTTGTTATTGCCCTTACCTCGTCCGATAATACCAAAGGTATTGTTGTACGTGTAGGTTGCGAAACAGACTTTGTTGCCAAAAACGAAGATTTTATTAACTTTGTAAAAAGCATCGCAACTGTTGCGCTTAATAATTTTCCAGCTGACAAGGAGGCTTTACTTAGTCTCCAACTTACTGACATCTCTGTAGGTGAAGCCCTAATCGAGAAAACAGGTGTTATTGGTGAGAAAATTGAGTTGAATAGCTATGGCTGTATCGAAGCAGCTTATGTAATTCCTTATATCCACATGGGTAACAAAGCCGGTGTTGCTGTTGGTTTCAACAAAAACGCAGCTGGACTTGATGCTACCGGTAAGGATATCGCTATGCAAATTGCCGCTATGCACCCAATTGCTGTAGACAAAGATCAAGTTGATGCAACTGTAGTTGAAAAAGAAATTGAAATTGCAAAAGAAATTGCCCGTAACGAAGGTAAAGCTGAAGATTTGCTTGAGAAAATTGCGATGGGTAAACTCAACGCATTTTATAAAGAACGTACCCTACTTAATCAGGAATTTGTAAAAGCCAGCAACAAAGAAACTGTAAAACAGATTCTACAGGCTTTGGACAAAGACCTGTCAGTCACCGGATTTGTTCACTTCGCACTTGGTTAACAAAATAAAAAAGCGTTTCGAATGCCGAAACGCTTTTTTTTTGCACTATAATGAACAGCAAAATTAGATAAACCAAAAAAATCAGAAAACATGTCGAGTAAATATAAAAGAGTGCTGCTGAAACTAAGCGGAGAGTCACTCATGGGCGATAAAGAATTTGGTATTGCACAACCAATGCTTTACCACTATGCCAATGAAATTAAAAAAATTGTCGATGAAGGAATAGAGGTAGCCATTGTTATCGGCGGTGGTAATATTTTTAGAGGACTCGACTCAAAACTTTCCGGTATTGAGCGGGTAACCGGCGATTATATGGGTATGCTTGCCACTGTAATCAATGGACTTGCGCTGCAGAGTGCCCTCGAAAATCACGGCATTTTTACCCGATTGATTTCCGCAATTGGCATGGATAAGGTTGCCGAGCCTTATATCCGCCGCAGAGCCATTCGTCATTTAGAGAAAAAACGTGTCCTGATTTTTGTAGCAGGTACTGGTAGCCCATATTTTACAACCGATTCTGCAGCAGCCCTGCGCGCTTCTGAAATTAATGCCGATGTGATTCTGAAAGGTACCAGAGTGGATGGTGTTTACACTGCCGATCCGGAAAAAGACCCGAATGCTGTAAAGTTTGACAGCGTCAGTTTCGACCAGGTAATCCGCGGTGGATTGAATATTATGGATATGACCGCTTTCACAATGTGTCAGGAAAATGATATGCCCATCATTGTTTTCGATATAAACGAGCCTTCAAATCTTTTAAGAATTATCAAAGGTGAACATATAGGAACCCTGGTAGCAGGGTAAAGATATTAAAAGCGGCTTCGGTCGCTTTTTTTGTTGAATTACTTTTTTAATAATTGACCAGCATATGTTTGTTGAATACAAATCACTTAATCTAATACAACAGGAGCAATTCAAAAATATTTATTTGAATGCTTTTCCAGCTAACGAACTCAGGCCAGTAGAACAACTATTAAATGACTTAAATTCTGGAAACTATAGTATTTATCTCTATCTGGTTGAAGATAAAGTAGTAGCGCTTGCCTGTATTTATACTCCAAAAAATCATAAATTAGCCCTACTCGATTATTTTGCTGTAATAGCCGAACAAAGAGGAAAAGGTCTTGGTGGAGTTTTTTTTCAGGGTTTGGTTGAGATCATTTCAGAGCTTAACAAAACACTCCTTTTAGAAGTCGAAGACCCCGCTTTCGGTGATGATTCTATCCAAAAAACCAAACGGATTCAATTTTATCTGAAAAATGGGGCCGCTTTAATTTCTAACTATAATTATATCTTGCCCGATCTCGATGGTATGGGACAAAAAACTCAAATGAAAATAATGATTGCGCCTGCATTGCATTTTAACAGCAATGAATTTAAAAATTTTATCAAAATTATTTTTAAAAATTTGTACTTTCGCGAATCAAAGGACCAAACTCTCCTTATTAACTTGGAAAACATTCCAGATCAATTATTATTCTAATATTTAATTTTATGCTTGAGGTTTTAAATTTTATCGTTGGATCAACATCCACTTTACTTTCAGCTTATGCAATTTATTTATATATTATTCTTTGGAAAAAAGATAAGACCGACGGCTCATATGATGTTTTCGATGCCTTTTATAAGGATATCCTCTTCAAGGGAATGGACCACCCAGAACTGAGAAACCGGGAATATACCCGTGATTACAAGAATAAATATCTTGATAATGACAGAGTTAGGTATGAGGCTTATGCTTTTTTGACAATAAACTTTTGCGAAACGCTTTACGACAGGGGAAATAAAGATTTATTATATACCTGGCAGGACGTTATCTTTGTAGAACTCGATTTGCACAATAACTGGTTTAAGGATAATCAGAATAAATACAAAAAGGAGTTTCTTGACTTTTTAACTAAAATGACGGACGGTCGCAGTTCCAGATAATAGTTTATAATTAGGTTTAACCTGAGTATTTAATCCAACTGATTTCTCAGCTCAAGCAGAAAAGTGCGAAGTCCTTGTAATTTTTCAATCAGAAAGGACTGATCTCCATGCAAATTTTCCTGTCTTTCAATTTCTTTGAGGGCACCTGCAATGGTAAATCCTCGCTCCTGAAGTAAATATTTGATGACCGAAAACTGTTTTAGCGCAATTTCAGTAAAGATTTTACCATTTTTATAATCCTGACTTAGCCAGCTGGCAAAATTTTTCTCCCAGTTTTTAAGTGTAGCACTGCTGATGCCCAGTTTAGAAGTCAGTTCTGTTGCAGTCATTTCTGAATGGGTTATTATTTATGAATAGACAGTGCCTGATTTTCTTTTGAAACCATCTCTGCAAAGTGATTAAATTCATCGGCGCTCATGCCTTCGCGGCAAAAATGAAGCGGATTTACCCTTTTTCTTTTGTATTGAATTTCATAATGCAAATGCGGTGTCACAGTACCACTATTGCCCACTCTGCCGATAATCTGTCCACGTTTTACCTCCGCTCCTACGCTGACAGTCATTTCTGACAGATGTGCATAGAGCGAAAGAAAATCGTAGCCATGGTCGATCACGATGCATTTCCCAAGCCCTTCCGATTTTTGAATAATTTGTTGGACTTTTCCATTACCGCTTGCGTATACGGCTGTACCTGCTTCTGCACTGAAATCAATGCCGCCATGCATTTTCAAAATCTTAAAAACAGGGTGTTTTCTAAAACCGAAGCCCGAAAGGTATTCAATGCCATTATCCGGTTTTTTGATGGGCCTGATCGATGGTATTGCCTTTAGCATTTTTTCCTTTTCCTTGACCAGGGATACCATATCCGATTTGGTGGCTGTTATCCTGGCAATTTTTTTACGCATTTCGGTTATATTGCCTGAAATCTGTTCTACAAGTTGTGCATCACTGAGTTTTTTCATCGAATCGGTACTGATGCCTTTGTTTAGGAATGAAAATTCCTCAGGATCAATTTCCATAAGCTGTTTTGAAATGGCAGCATCTCGCTCATTGAGATTTTCTAGGCCCTGTTTCATCAGCTCAATTTCAGACTGCATTTTTTTATAATGACGGTGCATTTCCATCAGGTCTTTTTGCTGATTGGCAGCATTCATCATATCCAGAGATAAAAGATAGATGCCAAGGGTAAGCAAAGCAAGGAAAACAATAGCTCCGGCAAAAAAAATAATATTTTTTCTGCCTCTGCCTTTTACCTTTTCATAGGTGAGCGTATCGGGATTATATATGTATTTTCCTTTATTCATTTTCAAAAAGTACCTGCATATCTTCGAGTACCTGTTTTTTAGCCTTTTGAAACCATTTTTGCTTTTCCACAGGACTATCTTCTTCTTTTGCCCACACAAATTCCTTATTTAGCGTATTCAGCATATCGGCAAGGACTAAAGAGGCGAGTGTTTTGTCATTTTTGTTTTCAGTTAACTGCAATTTCGAAAGAATGTAAACAGTATTGTTGGCAAGCGCTTCGAGCAGCTGCAAATCGGCTGTATCGTTGCTTAGGTCCTGCACTTCGGCAAAAATCTGTTTGAGTTCTTCCTTGTACATAGCTGATCAATTAGTATTGCAAGGCATTTTTGAACCATTCTTTTTTCAGCAGATATTCGGCAATTTGCACAGCATTGGTGGCAGCACCTTTGCGCAGATTGTCAGCTACTATCCACATATTCAGCGTTTTGCCCTGCGATTCATCTCTTCTAAGGCGCCCAACAAAAACCTCGTCTTTGTCTTTTGCAAGCAAAGGCATTGGATAAACATTGTTCGCAATATCGTCCAATAGTACAAGTCCCTCTGTATTTGAAAGCAGGTCTCTGACTTCCTGCAGGTCGTATTCTGTTTTGAATTCGATATTTACATTTTCTGAATGACCTCCAAGTACCGGAACACGCACTGCCGTTGCTGTGATACGCAAGCTGTTGTCACCCAGTATTTTTTTGGTCTCATTCACCAGTTTCATTTCTTCCTTGGTGTAACCATTGTCATTAAATACATCGCAATGTGGAATACAGTTTTGAAAAATTGGATAGTGATAAGCAGGCGCCTCCGACTTGCCGCCATTCAACTCAGTTTCGTATTGTTTTACTGCTTTTACACCTGTGCCAGTCATGGACTGATAGGTTGAAATTACAAGCCTGTCAATTCCATATCTGCCGTGTAATGGTTTGAGGGCAACAACCATTTGAATGGTTGAGCAGTTTGGATTGGCGATGATTTTATGTTCAGGTTTAAGACTTTCGATATTTACCTCAGGAACAATGAGCGGAATTCCTGCTTCCATACGAAATGCCGAGGAATTGTCCACTACAGTAGTTCCAACAGCTACAAATTTTGGCGCAAATTCCTTGGCTGTTGTTCCGCCTGCTGAGAAAATTGCAATATCGGGAGCCATAGAAATTGCTTCTTCCATTCCTAAGACCCTATAGTTTTTACCGTTGAATACTACTGTAGAACCAACAGATTTTTCTGAGGCAACAGGAATAAATTCACTAATCGGAAATTTTCTTTCTTCGAGCACCCGGCACATTACCTGTCCAACCATGCCCGTTACTCCTACAACAGCTATTTTCATCAATAGAACAATTAATAAAATTTTGATTTGAGTTGTAAAGTTACAAAATTCAGGGCAATCTACAAAATAGAAAACTCAGTCCTTTAGTTTCGGATTGTTGGCATGTCTTTCTTTATCGCGAATACTGCGTTTTTCCATGATGTCCTGCAGAGATGCGCCCAAATCCACCCCAGTCTGATTGGCCAGGCAAATTAATACAAATAGCACGTCGCCCATTTCTCCGGCAAGATCATCCTTTGCGCTAGCTGCCTTTTCGGGACTTTTAAAGGATTGTTCGCCGTAAATTCGGGCCATCAGTCGGGCTACTTCGCCTACTTCTTCCATGAGGATTGCCGTATTGGTCAATTCATTGTAATATCTAACACCGATGGTTTTTATCCAGTTGTCGACGGCTAGCTGTGCTTGTTCTAAGGTCATATTTTGAAGGATGAAAGATTTTGAGAAAAGAAGAGGAAAGAATATGTCTCGTAAGAATGTCTAATGTCTAATGTCTAACAATTATTCCATAAAATTCTCCAAAAGTAATTTTGCCGCTTTGAATGATGAAATTTTACCCGCTGTGAGTTCCTCCTCTAATTCAGGTAATAAATCTTTGATTTTTTGATGATGATAAAACATATCTTTCAGGTGTTGTAAAATGCTTTCATGCATCCAGTACTTTGCCTGTTCGGCCCGATGCCTTTGCCAATAGTTATTTTCCTGCATCTGTTTTTTATAGGCTTCAATTTTTTCCCAGATAGCTTCGATACCTGTTCCGCTCAAACCTGAGCATAGTTCAGCACTTGGAATCCAGCCGCCGATTTTGGGTGGAAACATATGCAGTGCATTCTGATATTGTGCCTTGGCAAGTTTTGCCTGTGCCAATGCAGCTCCGTCCGATTTATTCACAGCAATCAGATCGGCCATTTCCACAACGCCGCGTTTTATGCCCTGCAATTCGTCGCCAGCATTTGGCAACAGCAGTAAAAGAAAAAAATCGACCATGGAGTGCACTGAAGTTTCCGATTGTCCAACACCCACTGTTTCTATAATAATAACGTCGAAACCTGCAGCCTCGCAAAGGTAAATTGTCTCCCTTGTCTTGCGTGCGACACCGCCCAGTGAATCGCCTGCAGCGGAGGGACGAACATAGGCATTGGGGTTAGTCGACAACTCCTGCATGCGTGTTTTATCTCCTAATATGCTGCCATGACTAAGCTGGCTGCTGGGGTCTATAGCGAGCACGGCTACCTTGTGCCCTTTTTCAATGAGCATTTTGCCAAAAGACTCAATAAAAGTACTTTTTCCAACTCCTGGAGAACCAGTGATACCAATTCTGATGGAATTATTTTTATGTTGGAGACAGGCTGCAACAATCTTTTCGGCCTCGGCCTGATCGCTTTCTTTACTACTTTCAATGAGCGTGATGGCCTGACTGAGCAGAACGCTGTCGCCTTTTTGTATCGCCTCTATAAACTCCTCGCTGCTGTGCTTTTTTCGTCTGAATTTTTGCAATAGTTCGGGGTTGAAGATTCCAGGACTATCAGTCCCGGATGAAATGTGTAAGGCCGACTTTTTTTCTTTTTTCATAGCTATAATGGCCAAAATACTGTACGATTAGTCCATAAAGGTAAAAAAAATGCTTATTTTTTTGGAAGTTAACACTGAATATTTGCTGATGCCTGCTTACCTTAGCATATAAATATTGAAAAAATGAGGATAATTATTACAATTTTATTATTTGCTATCTCATTGTCAATCTCTGCACAGGAAGAAGTAATAGGTTTGGGCAGTGGTGGTTTTGCTTATGGATTTAAGGGCGGGCCAACCATTGCAACCCAAAACTGGAATGGTTTTCAGCGCAATGGACTCATCTCTTACCATGGCGATCTTTTTGTAGAATCCTTGGGAGGGTGGAAACAAAATGGCAAAATTTTACAAAGAAGCGGTTTTCAGGCACAACTTGGCTATCACCGCAAGGGCTCAACCTTCAGGAATGTCTTTATTTACGATCAGTTCAACAACAAAATAAGAATTCCCTCCAATCTTTTTCACAATATTTCACTAGGCTTATTGGGTAAAGGGGCTTTCCGACTTCAGGAAAAAAGTCTGGCCTATTATGCAATTGGCGTTACGCTCGATTATACGGTCGATTATCAGTTGGTGGGCCTTGGTACCGAGACTGGAGTAAACCGTTTTACTTATGGGGTATGGTTTGGTGGGGGTTATGAATGGGATTTAGGCAACAGCCCGCTCTCTTTTTTCATTGAAGCGAATATTAATCCCGATATCGGCCGCCAGGTATTTATTCCTGGTGGTTTACGTACACAATATACCGACCCTATCTCGGGTCAGCCAATTTATACAACACAGCAAAAGGTCAACAATCTGATATTTGAATTATCGATTGGTTTGAAGGTGAACCGCTAAAAATATTTATTTATTAATTGCTGCTTCGACATAGGGAAGCGGTGCCAGACATTAGCACTTTTGGTTTTTTATCTCAAAGGTAGAGTCGAATCTGTGTTTTTAAAAAGATTCAATAATGACTGGTTTTGTGTATTTTACTACGTAAAAAACTAGCAGATTGCTGGTCCGTTAAAAAGTGAAAAGCCCTCTGAAAACAATCATATGAGGATTGTATAGCATATTCTCGCGAATGTTCATTGGTGCTCTTTCGTATCGCAGATTTATCCCCCAGTTTTGGGTAAAAAAGAAATTGATATCGGCCAACAGGGTTACATGATTTTTCTTAAATGGGTTCCCTGTAATGTCGGCAACAAAGATTTTACCATTCGGATCATCGATAAAACCGCCCATCAAGCGATTGTAGGAAATGCCGGCACCAAACCAAAAGCGTTGATAGAGGCGATTATTTGCATTGATAATTTCCCAGTCTTTGAAATGAATCAGAAGGGGAACTGAAATGTAATTTAACTGACAGTTGAAGGCTCTTGGAATGCCTCTGACCAGTGCGGTTTGTGCCCCTTGTTGACTGAAAAGTATTTCAAAAGAAGTTTCCCATCTTTTGCTCAAAATTACTCCAGCACGGGCACCAATATTTAACCCGATTTTTCTGTACCCTGCGGTATTGTCACCATCAATCTGTGAGGCATTGAAACCCGCAACTATAGTGGCATTGAAGGTTCTTTGTTCGGGCTGGGCCAGTAAAAGACAGCTTTGCAAAAGCAAAAAAGTTAAAATAATTATTCTGAACATATTGCGATATATTAATTCGGTTTTAGAACTAAGATTGCACAAAAATAAAAAATAAACAATTAAATAAAGATACATTTTGTGTTTGGTACGATGTTCGCTCATGTTTGAAACATTCAGCAGCTTAATTATCAGACAACTATTTTATAATGCGGTTCTTACAAATCAGCTTTTTTATTTTTTTGTTTCATGTTGTACTAATGGCTCAGGCACCACTTGACCCAACCCGTGATTTGTTTTATGCAATATTCGACAACAGCTATACAACAGTGGTAAAATCCTTATCGCTAGGTGCTAATCCAAATGGCGTATACACTTATGAAAGGTATTCTGACGAATGCATCAATTGGGTTCCTGTTTTCAGCGCAGCAGCTGTAGGAAATCTAAAAATTTTAAAATTACTGAAAGAAAAGGGTGCCGACCTGAAAAAAATTATCAGTTCAGTCGACGAATGCTCAGCAAAAAGTCTTTTGCATGTAGCAGCAACATACGGCAGCAACAATATTATCAGTTACCTGCTTAATGATGAAAAAATTGAAGTTGATTTAAAAGCAGCAAATGGCAAAACCGCACTTTTCGATGCGGTTTTAAATGACCATTATGAAACTGTAAAACTTCTGATCGATAAAGGGGCGAATCCAAATATTAGGGTTAAAACCTGTACCTCAGATGCCTTTCTGAGTCCGATACAGCAAGCTATTATGCAACAGAATCATAAAATGACGGAACTTCTTATGGACAGAATTGATTTTGCCGACACAATTAACATTACATTGCTGCATCATGCTGTCGAAAATGAAAACCTGCACGCTGCACAACTTTTAATCGAAAAAGGAGCCGATAATCAGGTCAAAAACCAACATGGTCAAACTGCACTGGAATTTGCAAAAATAAAGCAGAACGATATTTTAATTAAAATCCTGGAGAAAAAACTTGATAATAGAGAACGAAAGATTCTGGAGATGTTGCGCAACGATGCAACAAAAAAATTTGAACTGCTCAACAAAAAAGCACCCCTAATAAAATTTACCAATTTGAACGGAAACCCCGTCAGTTCTTCCTCTTTTCCCGGAAATCTACTGATTGTAAATGTTTGGGCTACCTGGTGCAAGCCTTGCATTAAGGAAATGCCTGGTTTTAAAGAACTGCTAAGAAAAATGAACCGTCCCGATGTTAAATTACTGGCAGTATCCATTGATCAAAAACTTTATAAGGTTCAGGATTTTGTGAAAGAAAATTCATTCCCCTTTGTGTTTTTGCACGATCCGGATGCCAATATCCGCAGTATTTTCGATGGGGTTGTTCCGGCGACCTATATCATCAACAAAAAAGGAGAATTGGTTGCCAGGGTGGAGGGCAGCATTGAATGGGATAAAAAGGAGATCAGGGCTTTTTTGGAATATTTGGCCAATGAATAGGCGCCAAGTATATCTAGAGAAATTAGATTTACAAAAATAATTAGTCGCCGGCTGAAGCCGTTTGGAAAATTCGTTTTGCTTCGCGGAACTTTGGTTCACGGAACTTTATTTCTTTCACCCTTTCACCCTTTCCTCTAATCTAAAACCACTTATAAGGCTTCATATCTGGATGATTGGTAACAGATACGGGAGTAAGGTCGTAGCCTAGCATCAATTCGTAGGAACCCTGAGCAGGGCCTCTCAGTTTTGTTAGCGTAAAATCATAGGCAAGACCTATTCTCAATTTGTTTTTCATGCGAACGGAAAACCAGAAATCGACCGAATCATAGGAACTGAATTTTACGTCCAGTGCAGTGCGAAAAGCAACACCAAACCAGAATTTCTTTTTGTAAACCACTGAGATATCAAAGTCGAGTTCAGTTGGTGCGTTCACACGGGTATCTGCACTATTTCTCGCAGAGAAAAGACCCACGTTTTTGATTAAAAGAATTGGACGTAAGACAATATCCTCTTTTTTAATAGG
>JBIPOO010000378.1:0-3193 GCA_044379045.1 Saprospira sp. | reverse complement strand
AGATCCGATGATATCGAAGCAGCGGAGTATAAAATTGCCGAAGATACCGATATTGCAAGCAATTATGCAGCGCAGGAAATTCTCAAGGCTATTCAGTTATTACCTCCAGCTTATCGTGCTGTTTTCAATCTCTATGCTATCGAAGGTTACTCACACAAAGAAGTAGCCGATGCATTAGGAATAACAGAAAGTACCTCAAGGTCAAATCTTGTAAAGGCTAGGGTAAAACTGAAAGAGATGCTCAATGATCTTGGTCTGATTTAATTTTAAGCATAAACCCGCACTGACAAAACACTATATGAACAAAGATTTCAACGAAATAGATAAGTTGGCAAAAGATGCTTTTGAAAACTATGAAGTCGATTTCAATCCTGAAGATTGGAATAAGATGGAGCAGAAATTAAATAAAAAAGAACATCTCATGCCATACATTTGGCTATATAAAGGTACCGAAGCCTTCATTTTTCTGCTTATTATTTTTACAGCATTTAATTTCTTTAACGCTTTTAATGAAAAGGGCGATGAAAGCAAAACCAATAATCTTCAACATGTAATAAATGCTAAGGATTCTGGAAAAGACAGACTTTTAAGTTCTAATGAACTACATAAAACTGTTAAAACTGAAAGTAATTCAGGCGAAAAGACTGAAATAAATAATGCTGAACTAAATAATGCTACAAAGGAAGAAAAAAATAATAATCAATTTAATGGAATCACGAATACAAGTTCACAAATTATTTTTAGTTCCGATTCAAGGTTTACAAAAGCTGAAAATATCTCTAAAAACTTGTTGAATGAAGCTACTTTTAACAATTTTACAGATGGTATAATTAGCAATAATAATTCCACCGAAATTGAAAACAAAGCTCTAAATTCATTCCTTGCAGATAATAAAGCTACAACTAAAGAAAATAAATCTGAGTATCAGATTATTAAGATGGATTTAATAAATCTATCAAAAAAGCATCTTAACCCAGGTGATGGGGTAGAAGAGGGCAAAGGTTTTGGTATCAAATCTAATTTCAAATTTCCAAAACTTTACCGCCGACAAATGCGTGCAGCAATTTATGCCGGTGCTGATATCAATTTCAACAATGTCCTCGGACAAGGAAAAATCGGATTTAGTCTTACAGCTTTAATTGAACAGGAAATTTCGGACCGTTTTGCAATTCGTAGCGGCTTACAGATTAGCCATAAATCTTTCGAAAATATTTACACTAAGGAATATGTAAATCCTTTGGACGAAAATAGTGTGATCAGTTCTGAAATTACGCGAAATACTACGCTTGCGATGGTATCAATGCCAATTCATCTTAATACAGTGCTTTATCGGGATGAAAAATGGAGAATTAGCCTTTCGACCGGTATTGCTGCTGGTATGCTGACCAACCGCTTTGTTAATGGAACTCAACGTTCAAGCATAGCACAGGCAGCAGGTTCTATTACAAATATCAGTGAAATAAATGGCAATGCATACCGCAATGGAGCTTTACAGGGTGGAAATGCTGCGCAAAACTTTTTCATGGCAGCTTCTATGGGCGCTGATATTGAAAGACAATTGGGCGATAGAGTTACTCTTTTTGTTCAACCAATGTTTAGCCACAACATCAACAGGTTGGGAGCTGACAAAGAGCGCTACGGACAAATTTCTCTGAATGCCGGCATAAAGGCTGTTATCAGATAATTATTTAATAGATTCATTTTATGGTTTAAAAACAGCTTCAAAACGGAGCTGTTTTTTTTATTTCATCAGATTCAGTATTTCTATAAAAGTGCCCCTTCGCTTTAATTCCGATTTTAATTTTTCAAAGATCAAATCAGCCTCCTTTTTTGTACAAATAAAATCGGTTAATTTATTTTTTTGAATCTTCATACCATCATTTTCTATAGTGATAAAAAGCGCATCGTTAAGACCCTGAAATTTTAAAGTCAGATTTTCGGGGAAGAAAAAAACTTTTGAATAGGATATTTTAACGATTCGGAAGCTAAAACCAAGAAAAATCTTTCTTATTTGTATTGTATCATCCTCTAGTTTTATCTCAATACTAAATGCCTTTCTGAAACTGAAATATACAGCAACAAAGGCTATAATTAGCAGCCACTTTAATCGAAATAAAAATAAAATAAGGCCTCCTCCCCAAAGCAGTAAAAAAAGTATCAACAGCCAACGGTATTTATTAAAATCACGCAAATTTGAACTGTTAATAACTATTTTCCGATCTCCCATTATTCTATTTTAATGATTTTGAAAACAAGGTTTTGGCTTGCTGATTTAAGGAAATAAACTCCGGCAGGTGCTTGCAATTCAACATTTATCAGACTATTATTAATTTCTAATATTGATGGAATTTCCTGCCCAGAGAGGTTGTAAATTTTGAAAATGAACTCTTTGTTGTAATCGCTCAAATCGATTTGGAAACTACCTTTGTTCGGATTCGGATAGATTTTAATATTCGAGTTATTTTCTGTGTAAACTTGTCCCGAAATATTAATCTGCGCACAAGCAGAATTTGCACTACAACCCAATTGCGTAATGAGTACAGCATAAGAACCTGCAGCAGTTGGCGTAAAACTTTGACCAGTTGCACCTATGATTGGTTGATTATTGGAACAATTGTACCACTGATATTGTGCAGCGGCTTCATTCGCAGTTAGTGTAAGTCCATTTTGAGATAGACTTGTATCGATATTCGTAATGCTTATATTCAGATTTAGTGTAGAATCGCAACCATTTGAGGCAGATAATACCTGTGTGTAAGTACCCGATTGCGTATAATTTTGACCATTTACAAGAAGGCTATCGCAACCCGATAAATTCAAAGTTTGAGCAGTGTTGTTTCCAATTGTCAGATTTAGTGTCAAAATAGAATCGCAACCATTAGAGGCAGATAATACCTGTGTGTAAGTACCCGATTGCGTATAGTTTTGACCATTCACAAGAAGGCTATCGCAACCCGATAAATTCAAAGATGGAGCAGTGTTGTTCCCAATTGTCAGATTTAGTGTCAAAATAGAATCGCATCCATTAGAATTAGCTAAGGTTTGTGTGTATACCCCTGACTGAGAGAAGCTTTGGCCATTCACAGTTATGCTGTCGCAAGCATCGAGTGTAACTGAAGCGGTTGAACTGTTATTGATGGTGATATCAAGAACAAGCACCGAATCACAGCCATCGTATGCTCTGAGCGTTTGT
>JBIPOO010000010.1:0-35043 GCA_044379045.1 Saprospira sp. | reverse complement strand
CTTTTTATGGACAGTAAAAATCTGCATGCTGAGATGTTCGTTAATTTCGACTTTGAAGAACAGCTTATACATTTAGACGAAAAAGATACCAGTTTCAGAAAAAACATAATCAGCTATCTGTCTGAATCCTAAAAATTTAGGCTTAAACAGATTTCTTAAGCCATGATTTATTGTAAACCATATAACCCAGTTTATATAAATCGAAAGTCCTTAAATTTGGATTTGCGCCTAAGAGTCTGGCTTTCAAGAAAGAACTGAAAAAATAAAACCAAAGATAAATAAATGGGTGTAAGCCCCATTTTTGGGTTTTTACAAAATAGCGCAGTAGTTTAATCTCTGACTGCAGTTCGTGTTTTTGCATTAGCATCAACAGATTTTCTATTGCCTGTTCCGATTTTCTAAGAAAAACAGCAGCCGTTTCAAGGCCAGTGTGGCGCAATGGATTATTCAGGTGGTGAATATGCACGCTTCTTTTCTTTAGTTCCAGACCAAAAACAGTATCCTCGTGCCCGTATTGTTTCAGACTTTCATCGAACCCAATTTCGAGCATTATCTTTTTCGGGATGACAAAATTATTGGACATAAAGGAACTGTAAGGATTTTCTGATCTTTCTCCTGCTGATTTAACTTCTCTTGTACTGCCGTATAGCCAATGGAAAAACAAATCTTTATTAAAGGGCTTTTCAGGGCTGTAGGTTCTACCACCGTACAATACAGTATCCGGCGCTAAAAAGGCTGCATAGTTAAAGATAAATACATCCGTTTCGGGCATACTGTCACAATCCATGAACAAAAGGTATTCATAAGTTGCCATTTCTGCCAATCTGTTTCTAATGGCAGATCTTCCAATGTTTTTGTTTAGTTTGATAAACTTCACATCCACTAATGAAACGAGTTCATCATTCAGTTTTTTAAATTCATGATCGGAGCAATCATCCATACAAATTATCTCAACAGGTACCAATGCTGTGGATACCTGATGATGTAGTCGGCTCACAAGATGCCTTACATCGTAATTATAAACCGGGATAAGTATGGAAATCACTGAATAATTATAAAAAAGTAAACAATTGAAACAAATTGAAGTTAAATAAATCAAAAGCGGCAAAGCAATGCAAACAAAATAAAATATTTTGTAATTTTGCCTTATAACTATTTATAATTTCAAGATTTTACATAACCATTAATTAACATTCGGTGTTACTTCGTTGAAATTCAAAAATTAACACTTGAAAAAAATCTGCTTATGAAGTTTTTTAACAGAACTTTTATGCTCATTTCGGCACTCACAATGCTATTCCTGAGCGCAAACGCACAGCAATTTACGGGCAAAAGTGGTATTTGGTCCGAAATCGGAGAAAAGCAAATTCCAAAAGTTGGAAAACGCTACATAACTCCGCACAAATATCGGACAATGAAACTGAATTTGTCTTCTTTGAGAGAAATTTTAAATCTTTCTCCAATGGAATTCACACCAGTGGCTCAAATGACCAAGACTTATCTCGAACTTCCAATGCCGGATGGCAGCATGCAGACCTTTGATATCGTAGAATCTCCCATCATGGCGCCTGAGCTTGCTGAGCAATTTCCTGAAATTACGACCTACGCAGGTTATGGTGTCGAAAATCCTGGCTCTTATGTTCGCTTTGACCTTACGCCTCAAGGTTTTCATGCAATGATACTTATACCTGGTGAAAGTTCAGTTTATATAGACCCTTACAGTTTTGGTGGTGGCGATATTGAACACTACATCGTCTACAGGAAAAAGGACTATGCTAGTTCAGAACCAAAATATTTTGATTGTGGCGTAACTGATTATTATGATCATGGTAGAAATAATCCCCTACCCGATTTGAAATCGGCTTATGGTTCCTGCGAGTTGAGAACGTATCGACTGGCACTTGCCTGTACGGGCGAATATGCTGCATTTCATGGGGGAACAGTAGCAGGTGTACTTGCTGCAATGAACACTTCTATGAACCGTGTTAATGGTTTGTATGAAAAAGACATAGCAATTCGCATGAACATCATTGCCAATAATAATTTGATTATTTATACCAATGCTGGTACCGATCCATACACCAATAACAATGGTGGCACTATGTTGAATGAAAACCAGACCACCCTTACCAATGTGATTGGTGGGGCCAATTATGATATTGGGCATGTATTTTCCACAGGCGGCGGCGGTATCGCTCAGTTGGGGTCTGTTTGTAGCTCAAGCGGCAAAGCAAGAGGCGTAACCGGAAGTCCGACACCAGTTGGCGACCCATTTGACATTGACTATGTAGCACATGAAATGGGGCATCAGTTTGCAGCCAATCATACACAGAATAACAATTGTAACAGAAACGGCACAACTGCAATGGAGCCTGGTTCTGCTTCAACTATCATGGGTTATGCTGGTATTTGTGCTCCGAATGTACAAAACAACTCGGACGATTATTTTCACAATATTAGTTTACAAGAAATTGGTGCATTTATTACTGGTGCCGGTCATACCTGTCCTGTTAAAACTACCCTAGCTAATGCCAATCCAACTGTAACGGTTGCAGCAACTACTGTTAATGTGCCACGAAGCACCCCTTTTGCACTAACTGCAGCTGGCGCAGATGCTAACCCTTCAAACGTATTAACTTACTGTTGGGAGCAGATGAACAATCAGACCTCTACTCAACCGCCGGTTGCTACTGCTACAGGAGGTCCCAATTTCAGAACTTTCGATCCTACTACAAATCCTACAAGATTTTTCCCAAGTCTTGCTTCTTTGGCGACAAACGGCCCATTTACCTGGGAGGTATTGCCATCTGTTGCAAGGACAATGAATTTCAGGGTTGCTGTTCGCGACAATGCCCCAGGTGGCGGCTGTACTGCATCTGCCAATGTTGCAGTAGCTGTTGATGCAAACTCTGGTCCTTTTGAAGTAACAAATCCAACTGCAACAGGTATTACCTGGCCTGGAAATAGTACACAAACAGTAACCTGGAGTGTTGCAAACACTACGAATGCTCCTGTAAGCTGTGCCAATGTTGATATTTTCTTGTCTACTAATGGAGGCGCAACCTATACCCTAATTTTGGCTAATACACCAAACGACGGTACTCAGGTAATCAATGTTCCTAATACACCTTCTACTACTTGCCGCATCATGGTAAGATGTTCAAACGGATACTTCTTCGATATTTCGAATAATAATTTCACCATCACAGCTGCAACAAGCGATTATACGCTAACTATTCCTAACACAACAGTTGCTGTCTGTCAACCAACAAGTGCGGTATTTACAATAAATGTTGGTGCAATAGGTGGATACAACTCTCCTGTAACTTTTACAATTGCCGGTTTACCTGCAGGTGCTAATTCGAATTTCAGCACAAACCCAGTAACACCTTCAGGATCAACAAATTTAACCATTGGAAATATTGGATCTGTAACACCTGGAACTTATACAATAACCTTAACTGCGAATAGTACTTCCGGAACTAAAACACAAGATCTTACGCTAATTGTTTCTTCAACCGCTCCTACAGCTGTTACTTTGCTAACACCTGCAAATGCGGCCATTGGAGTTAATAATCCAGCTTCATTTACCTGGACTGCTGCTAGCGGTGCCGGAGTATCCTACATCGTACAAATTTCATCTAATGCTGCATTCACTGCCATTGTTGACACTGACACTGTAACTACCAATGCTTATACATCGGCAGCTACATTGACTGGCGGAGCAACCTATTATTGGAGAGTTACAGCAATTACAGGTTGTGGTACTGCTCCAGCTTCGGCATCTTTCTCGTTCACAATGTCGACTTGCAATACCTATGCAAGCACAAATGTTCCACTGGCAATTTCAGCAACAGGTGTACAAACTATCAACTCTACATTAAATGTTCCAATTACAGGTACAATCACTGATGTAAATGTAACCAACCTAGTAGGAACTCACTCTTGGGTCAATGACCTTATATTCAGACTGAGAAGCCCAGCAAATACTACTGTTACGCTATTCAGAAGAGTTTGTAACGATGAAGACAACTGGAATGTAAAATTCGATGATGCTGCTGCAAACAACACGCTCCCTTGCCCACCGACTGATGGTAATTTCTACAGACCAGTTAATCCACTTTCCGCCTATAACAGTCAAAATCCAAATGGTACTTGGACATTGACCGTTATTGATTCTTTTAATCAGGATGGTGGTTCACTAACAGCATGGTCACTACAGGTTTGCGTAGCGACACCATCTGCTTGTGCAATCAGTTCTACCAGTAGCGCTTTAGCAAATGTAAGTTGTAATGGTGGAACCAATGGAGCAGTTACGGTAACTGGCTCTGGTGGAACTGCACCTTATAACTATACATGGTCGAACGGTAGAACTACCGCAAGCAATACAGGTTTGGCCGCTGGCACCTACACTGTTACAGTTACTGATAACAACAGCTGTGTAACTACACGGAGCGTAACCATCACTCAACCTTCTGCGCTTACCGTAACAACGGGCTCAACTACAAATGTAGCATGTTTTGGCAGTAACAATGGTTCAACTTCAGTAAATGCTACTGGCGGAACTTCAGCCTATTCCTTTAACTGGTCGAATGGGAGGACTACTGCCACCAATACTGGACTTGCGGCAGGAACTTATACAGTAACGGTAACGGATGCAAATGCCTGTAGATCTATAAGAACTGTCACTATTACTCAACCATCTTCAGCGCTAACAACAACTGCAGGTACTACAAACAATGTGGCCTGTGTTGGAGGGAATAATGGTTCTGCTACTGTAAATGCTAGCGGTGGAACAACAGGCTATACTTATCTTTGGTCGAATGGCAGAACAACTGCTACAAATTCAGGACTGGCTGTTGGCGCTTACATAGTAACTGTTAGCGATGCAAACGGATGTTCAACCACAAGAAGTTTTACAATCAGTCAACCTGCAACGGCCTTGAGCAGCAGTACAGTCACTGTTAATAACGCAACTTGTTCTAATGCGGGTAGCATTGACATAAATGCAGCAGGTGGAAACGGTGCCTATACCTATCAGTGGAGTAATGGTGCCAACACGCAGGATATCAATGGTCTGAGTGCCGGAAACTATACAGTTACCATAACTGACCAGGGTGGTTGTGTTATTACTAACGGCCCGATTGCTATCAGTTCATTGGGTACGCCTTCAGCTTCTGTTACGAACATTACGGCTGTAAGCTGTAATGGAGGAGCAAATGGTGCTGCAAATATCTCGGTAAGTGGCGGAAATGGCGTTTATACTTATCTGTGGAGCAATGGAAGAACAACTGAGGATATCAGTGGTGTTGTTGCCGGAAATTATAGTGTGACTGTTACCGATGGTTTGGGCTGTGTTGCAAGCATTGGAACGGTTGCTGTAACTCAACCAGCTATTTTATCGGCTGCACCTACATCAACAGGCGTAAGTTGTGCTGGCAACAATGGTACAGCAACTGCAACTGTGAGTGGAGGAACTGCACCATACAGCATTTCTTGGAGTAATGGCAGTACGGGGGCTACAGCAAATGCTTTGAGTCCAGGCAACTATAGCTTCACAGTGACAGATGCCAACAGCTGTACGACTAACGGAACAGTAAATGTAGCCAATAATTGCAGCTCATGTTCAATCAATAGCTCAGTAAATTCAACTGCTGCCAGATGTAACGGAACCTGTAATGGCTTTGCAGTAATTACACCACTTAGCGGAACTGCACCATTCACCTACAACTGGAGTGATGCTGGAACAGGTGGGGTAAGAAATAATCTCTGTGCAGGGACATTTACAGTGACTGTGACTGACATCAACGGTTGTTTCAGCGTACAAAATCTTACGATAACACAGCCATCTGCTCTTAGTGCTGGGGCAACTTCAAATTCAACAGCTTGTCAAAATAACAGCGGAACTGCTATTGCTACCGCAAACGGTGGAACAGCTCCATACAGCTTCAGCTGGAGTAATGGCGGCAACAGCAGCACAGTGAACGGTCTTAGTTCAGGTACATTCACGGTAACTGTTACTGATGCCAATGGCTGCGAACAGACAGCACAAACAACTGTGACTATTGCTGGCGGTCCTACCATCAATGGAAATGCAGGCAATGTGAGCTGCAACGGCGCTTCAAATGGAACGATTGCCATCACTGCAAGTGGTGCTAGCGCTCCATATACTTTCAACTGGAGCAATGCTGCTAATACGCAGAATATCGCCAATCTCAGTGCAGGAACTTACACTGTAACGGTAAGCGCTGCCAACGGTTGTGCTTCAACTGCAAGCTTTACAGTTGGCGCTCCTGCTGCACTGAATAGCTCGGTAAGTTTCACAAACAGCAACGGCAACAACGGCAGTATCGATCTTACGGTTAGTGGAGGAACAGCTCCCTACACTTATGCTTGGAGCAATGGTGCCAATACGCAGGACCTGAATAATCTTACACCTGGCACATACGCTGTAACGATTACCGATGCAAATGGCTGCAGTTCGACAGAAACTGTGAACATGATTCTTTCTTCTACAGATGAAATCAACTTTGTTGAAAGTTTCAATGTGATGCCAAATCCCAACAGTGGTGAATTTATCATCCAAATAGAACTCTCAACTGCTGAGAACCTGCGCATTGAATTAGTCGACGTATTAGGCAGAAAACTACGTGAATGGAATCTGAGCGGTCAGCAAAGCATGCAAATACCTGTTGACATTTCAGAACAGGCTGGTGGCATGTATCTGATTTTACTAAGAAGCGAAGACGGTAAAATTCAAAGTAAAAAAGTTACGGTCGGCAAGTAAAGCGTCAAAAATTTAAAAATATTTTACATGGTGCGGCATCAAAACCGCACCTTTTTTTATTGCTATTTAAATTCTAATTTGCGCCATTTAGAAAAAAATAGTATTATTGCATAGGAATCTATTTTAAAACTCAAAAAAAGCCCTTTTAACATGGAAAATGAAATGGAAATCACCTATGACCTCATCAAACCCATTATCCTTGAGGAAAAATTGGACGGAAGTACTATGAACTGCAAGTTCAAAGTTGAAGGTGAGGTTTTCGAATCAAAATATTCAGTAAAAATTGACAGTAAGGATACCGGCAATAAAATTCAGGGAATGGTAAAACTGAATCTTATCAGCCGTATGCGCTCTACCCTCATGCGTGTTATACGTACTGCCGTGGGTGGAGGTATAGCAGGAAATACTGCAGCCATGGTTGGTAACGAGGTTGTACGTTCACAAACTTCAGGAGCCAATTACTCTGCCAAAGATAAACAGGATGCTGTTGTTGATGCTTTCGAACGAATCAGTTTTAATTTCTATTTCGATCAGGAAATAAAAGAATGGAAAATCGCCCGCAAACTTTCTGAATTTGAAAGAAGATTAAAAGCAAATCCATTAACGACTCCATATGATAAAAAAACGCTTGCCCGTCTCCTACTTGAATTGGCAAAGGCTGATGGTTCTATTTCTCCCGAAGAAAAAGAATTTTTCCAGGAATTTTTGGATGAAGATACCGGAACCTTTGCTGAACTGATGAGATCTGCTTCCTTATCGAAAGTCGAGTTGGAAGAAGTTACCCGCGAAGCAAAAGAAAACGTTTTCATGATTGCCTGCGCTGTTACTTTCACCGACAGAAGCTTTGCTGAAAGTGAGAAAAACAAACTTTACGAAGTTGCAATGCACATGAATATGAATGACAAAACAAGAGATAGCCTCTTAAAATTAGCTCAGGACTATACCATTGAAACTGCCATTCAGAGCAGTGGCAAAATGTCGAGAGAAGAAATCTATACCTTTGCTGATAAAATCGGTATGGACAAATCAGAGGCAGAGCGCGTTCAGATTAAATATGAAAAACGTCAGGACTAAACTGACTTTTAAATCATAAGTATAAGGCATTCCGTAAGTGATTCGGAATGCCTTTTTTAAGATAGCAAAAATGCCACAATGAACAAAGCAGATGAAATTATACTAAAACTCAATCAATTTGAAGACAAATTATTGGCTGAGTACTATTCGGATGAGGAATACCGTGAAATGCTATTCACCACTGGTCTGAGCGAAAGAGAATACAATACGCTTATATCTGCGCTTAAAGACTATCTGAGTCGCGCAAAACAATTCTCGAAAAGAGGCCTGAATGAGGATGCACTAAAACAGTTGAAATCGGCACAAATCATTAGCCCGAATAATTATGAAGTGAATATTGGCCTGGCAGGTTGCTACTTTGTATTTTGGCAAAAAACCAAGGAAAATTCCTTCAAAAAACTGGCCGAAAAACATACTCAATTCTGCCTTAATCTAAAGCCTAACGATGACATTGCTGCCGACCTACTGGAGCAAATTAGAAACGGTAAAAAGAAACCAAAGCAAATTACCGAAAAGAAAGCCTCCAATAAGTTTTTTAGTTGGTTAATGGAAAAAGACAATAAGGGTGAACATAGTCGTCTTTACGGCACAATTGCAATCACAGTTTTAGTATGTATAGTTTTGTTTTACGTTGTCCCAGTGAGCATTATGGACTCTATATCGGCAAAAGAAGCTCAGAAAATTTCGGTAGAACTGGAAAAAAAATATGAACTGATCAATAAATATATCCTTGACGATGATCTGGAAAAAGCTCAAAACGAATTAGTAAATCTGGTACATCCTTCCACTGAAGCAACAGAAATATATCCTAAAGGATTTTCATTGCAACCATATAGCTATAATGAATACTGGAAAATGAAAAGGGAGGAACTGAGTAAAAAAATTGAAAGTGCAAGAAATAAAAAGCCGGTTAAATAAATACTTTAACGAAAAATCATCTGTTTATGATTTACATTAGATTATTAGCGACATTACTTTTCCTATTATCAGTGAACTTTGCAATTTTAGCGCAAAAAACAACTAAAATAAAGGTAGTAACAGATGAACTCTTGGGGGAATTTGTACTAGTGAAAGGTGGGGAATTTGTAATGGGTTGTACCGATGATCAGGAGGATTGTAAAAATTGGGACTATTTCCAAAACGATTCTAATAGCATGCATTTTTCTGTGAATAGCTTTTACCTGGCAAAAACCGAAGTTACACAGCGGCAATGGCAGTCTGTGATGGGCAGTAATCCATCTTTTTATAATTGCCCCGACTGCCCGGTCGAAAATATTAACAATTATGACATCGAAGCCTTCCTGGAAAAATTAAATAAAAAATCAAAGAGAAAATACAGATTACCCACGGTATTTGAATGGGAATACGCCGCAAGAGGCGGTAATATGGATGAAAAATCTATGTTTCCAGGCTCCGATGATCTGAATTTAGTTGCCTGGAATATCAAAAACAGCAATATAAGTACACATCCCGTTGCGCAAAAACTGCCTAACGAACTCGGACTTTTTGACATGGCAGGAAATGTCAGTGAAATCTGTTTGAAGGATAAAAACTATATAAACGTTAATTTTAAATCCCATAAAGGCGGTTCATATATATCTAATAAGTACGAATGTAAAATTGGATACTTGGAACCAATATACTACTACGATGTTCCTCCGAATGAATATTATTTTGATTTTGGTATTAGACTGCTGATGGAGGTGAAGAAGAATTGATAGTCTTTTAATAATACTCTTTAATATCAGCATAAGCCCGGCATCGATGTTTTATATTCACCACATAACAAATCTATTTATACCTTTTTTCAAATCCATTACATTAAAATTTAAGCGCAATGCTAGGTTTAAACCTAATAACTTTAAATATCTCATTATTTGCGCTTTATGAATTGGATCAATTGCTTTGTCAGATTTTAATTCCAGCATAATTTGATTTTCCACCAATAAATCAATTCGGTAGTCCGCATCTAGCTTGAGTATATCGTAATCTACAGGCAGTTCTTTTTGCCTTTCCACTTTTAGTCCGATTTTATTCAGTTCATATTCCAAACATACCTCATAAGTTGACTCTAACAATCCGGGGCCAAGTTCTGAGTGAACTTTGTATGCACATCCAATAATTTAATAAGATAAATCTTTTAAATCCATGAGCATATATGTGTTATGCTGAGTAATCTGTGCTTAATTTTATTTACAAAGGATAACATTTCTATTAGAGGATTCACTAAAAATCTGTTTAGATTTCTCCTCTGCATCATTAAAATTGCTGGATAGATGGTATAGTTAGCTAGGCATAAATTTCATCAATTAATAAATTTTGTTTTTTACATATATATAATATTTGCCTTAGTAAAACAATTTAGAAAAATAGCTTCAGCGCCACAAATTTTAAATACCTTCATCCTGAAAAATTTCACCATACCCTATTTAAAAACTACAAAAAAAAACAAAAACATTTAGAACTTTTGGAACTAAACAAGCTTTTGAGTTGTAAATAAAAAATCGACTACAACAAAACCTTACAATATACAATTCTAATGAAAATTTTACACAGCTCCGACTGGCACCTGGGAAAGTCCCTCTGTACCAAAGCAGATCGACATACTGAACATCGCGCCTTTTTCGATTGGTTACTAAATAACATTAACGAACAAAATATTGAGCTACTCATTGTGGCAGGTGATATTTTCGATACTTCGGCGCCCAGTATTCAATCGCAGAAAATGTATTACGATTTTCTCGTCAAGGTGCGAAATACAAGCTGTAGAAAAGTAATAGTGGTGGGCGGCAATCACGATTCAGCAAGTTTCTTGAATGCTCCAAAAGATATTTTGGCAGCCCTGGATGTAACTGTAGTGGGTGCCATCGATGAGCAAACAGAAGATGAGATTATCGTCGTGAACGATGCCGATGGCAAGCCTGCACTGATTGTTTGTGCTGTGCCATTCCTTCGAGAACGCGATGTGAGCCGTTTCGTGGAGGGCGAGGCCTACAGCGACCGTTCAAAAAGAGTGAATGAAAGTATTCGCAGGCATTATGAAAAAATTGCTGCTTTGGCAGTGCAAAAACGCGAAGAAATCGGTAGAAATATTCCGATAATCGCTACAGGACACATGTCGGTTGGCATTAAAAGCGAAGGCGATGAAGAGGTTCGCGATACTTATATCGGTAATATCGAAGCTGTGAGTACCGATATTTTTCCTGCAACTTTCGACTATGTCGCATTGGGTCATTACCATATTGCATCGGCGCCCAAGCCGCATATTCGCTACTGCGGCTCCCCTATTCCCATGGGATTTGGCGAGGCAGGACAAACTAAATTGGTCTATATACTTGAATTTAATCCGGATTTAAAAATTAAATCACTAGAGATTCCTGTTTTTCAGCAATTAGAATCAATAAAAGGTGACAAGGAAATTATTAAAAAGCGCATCGAAGAACTAAAAGCGAATGACAGCTCCATCTGGATTGAGGTTACCTATAATGGCAGCGACTCTTTCCCGAATCTGGTAGAATGGTTGGATGAATTAACAGCACAAAGCAAAATTGAGGTCTTGAAAAAGCAAACAGCATTCAACCTACAGGTTTATCTGACTTCGGATGATACGACCTATAGCCTTGATGAGCTAAGTCCTGAACTTGTTTTTGAGAAACTGCTCGAAAAGAAAGGCTATTCCGATGAACATAAAGAGGAACTTCGTCAAACCTACAATGAAATTATTTCCGGTATTAATATCGAAGCATAAGCAACATGAAAATATTAAAACTAAAATTCAAAAACATCAATTCCTTATCGGGCGAAAATGAAATTGATTTCACCAAACCTGAATTCAGCAACAACGGTATTTTTGCCATAACGGGTAACACAGGCTCGGGCAAAACAACCATTCTCGATGCTATTGCATTGGCACTTTATGGCAGAACCCCCAGAATGTCTGTCACTAACAACACTAATGACATCATGACCAGGGGCGAAAAAGATTGCTATGCCGAAATTATTTTTGAAGCAAATGGCAAGGTGTGGAAGTCAACCTTAAAACAAGGCAGAGCCAAGACGGGTACACTCAAAAGTTTAGAAAGAACACTCGCAGACGAAGACAATAAAATTATTGAAGATAAAAATGAATCTGTCAATAAAAAAGTTGCCGAAATTCTAGGCCTTAGTTTCGATCAGTTCACAAAGGTGGTTTTATTAGCACAGGGAAATTTTACAGCATTCCTGGAGGCCGACAAGAACAATAAGGGACTTCTGTTGGAACAGATTACCGGCACTGCCATTTATGCCGATATATCCAAAAGAGTTTTCGATCGCAACAAGGCTGAAAAGCTTAAATTAGAAAATTTGGAGCTTCAACTTTCCGCTATTAAAATACTTAATGACGAACAAATCAGTGCATTGAATAATGGTCTGACTATTTTGGAGCAAGATAAAAAATTGCTAAAAGAGGAATTGGACAGTTTAGAAAAAGCCTTTAACTGGCTTTCTGAATTAGAAAAAATTGAAAAGCAAATTGCCGAAAACAAAATACAGTTACCGAATTTAACTGAAAAACTAAAACTTTCAAAAGACAAACTCGAAAATATAGAAAGCAACCTTCTGTCACTGAAAGATCAGCAAACAAAACTGCAGCCAATTGCCAATGCAGTAAGGGCAATCGATACTCAAATCACTGAAAAAAATAATCAGCTCAGCCCTATCGTAGATTTTATTAGCGTTGAGAAAAATAAGCTTTCTGAGCTGCAAAATTCAATACAAATCCAAAAAACAAGCCTTGAGGAACAGAAAAGTAAGCTGCTTGAAAAAGAGGCTTGGTCAAAAGAAAATAGTAAAAAAGGGGAGCTTGTCAGTAATTTTGTTGCCCTGGAAAATGAGCATAACAGACTGGGAACAAAGCAGTATAATTTGAAAACTAATCATTCAGAAATAGCAGCAATTGAGCAATCGCTCACTCAAAAAGCTGAGACGCTTCTAATGGCAGAAGCATCGGTAAAGGATAAAGATGATTTAATCAAGGATAAAAACACCGGACTTGACAAACTAAAAATAGAAATTGAGGAACTTTTGGCTGGAAAAAGTCTTGCCGAACTTAATACAGATTTAGAAAAGATAACGGAATTCGGCAAAGGTATAGGAATGCTTTTGGAATCTGAAAAAGCCATCGCTCTACATCAAAATGAAATAGCCCAGTTAACCAATCAAAACATTCAGCTCGAATCTGAACGAAACGCACTTTTAATAAAAATTGAAAATGAACAGCAAAATTATAAACAACTTAAGGACAAAATTGAATTGTTGGAAGAAAATATTAAACTAACTAAGGCTATCCATAGTTTTGAGGACTTGAGAAAGGACCTCTGCGATGGTGAACCCTGTCCACTCTGCGGTTCATTGGAACATCCATTTGCTGAAGGTAATATTCCCGAAATCGGCACGAAAGAGCAGGAAGTGCTGAATCTTAAAAATCAATCTTCACTACTTTTAGAGCATATTTTACAGTATAAAAACAAGGAGTCTAAATTGAAATCGGATCAGGAAAACTGCCTTGCTAATAAAATAAAAGCCGAGAATGCTTTAGGAGAGCATTTATTAAAAAGAACTAGTACAATAAGTTATCTGAATACAAATTTTCCCAACTATGTTATTCAGGAAAATGACATAATTGGACAGTTAACAGCTACCATAGAACAAAAGAGGGTTGAATTGCTGGGTATAAGAAATACCATTAATGCCACAAATGAAAAAAACACCGAATTAAACCAGATTCGTGATGAAATCACCGGATTAACAACAGAAAAACTGGAAAAAGAGCAGGTTCGAAAGGATGCTTTTGAGGCAAAACTATCGGTAGAACAAAGCCTATTGAATAAAAAAGAAATTTTTGAAAAAGCTCAAATTAAATACAATTCAGAAAATGATGATTTCAAAAAAAGACTGGAACATTTCGAAGCCGATCATATCGAAACCCTAAGAAAAAGTCTACAAGATTGGAATGACAACAAGGATACCATTGAAAAGCTTAAAGCTGAAATTCAAAGTGGTGAAAATAAACTAGAACTTGATCATCAAAATTTCAATTCAAAGGAGAATTTATTAAAAACAAAGCAGCATGAAGCAACACAGTTAAAAAGTGAAAAAGATTCACTTTGGCAAAAACGTCTGCTTTTATTTGGAGATAAATCTGTTGAGGAAGCAGAAAAAACTTTATATGATTCGATAGCAGTTACTGAAATTGAAAAAAAGAATGCCTCAACAGCATATACTGATACTTTGACTGCTTTCGAAAGCAACAAGGCTATCCTAATTCAAAAAGAACAGGAGCTGAACGAAAAAGCTAAACTAGGTGTTACCGAAAAAACGATTGAAGAAACTGCTGCTGCCCTAGAAGACAAAAAGCAAATTTTTGAAAATCTGATTCAAAAAATTGGTGCTGACACCCAGATTTTAGAAACGAATGCCGAGAGACTCAAAGACTGCGAAGGCCTGCTAAAACAAAAAGCAAAGCAATATGCCATCAGCAATAGATGGAAAACTCTTGACGACCTCATAGGCTCATCTGAAGGTAATACATACCGAAATTTTGCACAGTCCTTGACTTTTGAACATTTGATCTCTTTATCGAACCAGCAATTGCAAAAAATGTCGGACAGATACCTACTGAAACGCAGCGATGAAAAATTAAATCCTTTTGAATTGACTGTGATTGACAAATACCAAAACGGCGAAGAAAGGACCGCCAAAAACCTATCTGGTGGTGAAAAATTTATTATCTCACTGGCTCTGGCTTTGGGTCTGGCAAATATGGCCGGTAAAAATATGCGTATCGACACCATGTTTATCGACGAAGGCTTTGGAACGCTAGATACTCAATACCTTGAAGTAGCCGTAAATGCACTCAGAAATCTTCAGAGCGAAGGCAAAATCATTGGCGTCATCTCACACATGGCCGAACTTAAAGAGCAAATACCAACGCATATAGAGGTGATTCCGGGCGGGAATGGGCACTCGAAGATAAGGGTGAGGAGTTGAGGTGGGATTTTATTCAATACAATAAATATATGGGTTTCAGGCTGCTAATAAAAGCAAAAAAATAGCTTTTTATTCGCGTAAGTAAAATCGCACCGACATTTAAAACTACATCGGTACGATTAAATTTCAATTGTTTAATTTTCACCCACCCGATGGGTCCAACCAATTTGATTTTTGAACTAAGGTAAGCACACCAATATTGTAGGCATATATGGCAGCAGGTACAAAGGTAATGTTTAGATTGTCAATAGTTTTATTGCCTTCGACATCCATTGTCGTGACCAAGGTTGCCTTGAATTTATTCTGATTGCAGAAATGCAATAAACTTTTCAACTCCTTAGGCTTTTCGAAATAACGGTTGCTCCATTTTATCTCGACACACCAAAGTGGTTTAAACAACCTATTTTCCAACAAAACAATATCCACCTCCCCTTCCGATCTGCCCATTTTCCAACGTGCATATTTCAAATCGAGGTTTTCGCGGTGCATCCATTGCGAGAAAATAGCCGTTTCTACCATATTTCCACTTTCTTTATCAGTTTCCTGAATCGGCGAAAATAAGGCAGTTCTCAAAGATGGATTGGTGAGATACACCTTAAAATTGGTAATCCGCTTGAATTTTCGGGCATTATCATCAATCTTGTGTATCACTTTGATTAAAAAAGCAGCCTCAAGATATTCAAGGTATTTCCTTAAAATTTCTTTTTGAATGCCACTCTCCTTTGCCATTCCTTCGAATGAAAACTCATTTCCTGTATTGTAAGCCAGATAACTAAAAAAGCTATTGAGTTCCTGTACATCTTTAATACCGTACAAACTTGGCAAATCTAGCAATAATACTTTATCGACAATATCACTTTTTACGTAACGGCCCATATCGCTCTGTATCTTTTCTGAAAGAACGACCTCGGGATATCCTCCAAAATTGAGGTAATGAAAAAACTCTTTATTCAGGGCTTTGTAATCGTGGGTTGTAAAAAATGGTATTTCCTGCGAATTATAAATTATTTTCTTTGGCTGTACCAAATGATCCAATCCCTTCAGGTGCATATACTCGTGAAAGGTTAATGGTGGCAACATAAAATCAGTAAATCTACCTGCTCCACTTTCTGTACTTTGTAAACGTAGCGCAGCAGCTGCAGACCCAGAAACCACAAATTTAGTCTCAGGATATAAATCAACGAGAACTTTCAAATGTCTTTCCCAATCTTTCAAATATTGAATTTCATCAAAAAAAACAAAACAGCCCTCAAGCTTTTCCAGTTTTACAGCCTCGGCAGCAAGCAGCAAAATATCCTCGAGGCCAAGTTGCATATAAATAGGATTATCAATACCTATGAAAAATATTTTTTGAGGCGAAACCCCTTCATCTATTAGTTCCTGTATTGAATGAATCATCATGACTGTTTTACCTACACGACGAGGCCCCATCAACACAAGTGCTCTTCTTATGCTAATTTCCTTTACAAAGGGATAGAATATGTCGAAATACAATCGTTTTGACATATTCAGATAGTTTTGTTGTACCTGCCCACTAACCCACCAGGGATTTTCGTACTGTAGCCGCTCAATCCTTTTGGATGTTGGAATAGAACTTTTGAAATCCATAATTTTGCTTATTTTGACACAAATGTACTAAATAAGCCTGTAAAAAAATGCTTATTTTTACATATTTTACAAAATAAGCAAATTTTCACCTGAATTTATGCTAATTTTTACGGGAGGGGATTTTGATTGTGGGGGGGTGGACTTGTTACTAACAAAGTATTTATGTCAATTTTAAATACTTAATGAAATCTATTTGTGATATTTCATCTAATCCTAAAAACTTTTTATTCTCAAAGATTTAGCTAGTAGCAAAGTTGCTTGGAATTGCACTAAATACCCTAAAAAAAAAGCTAAGCCAAAAAGATATTGAAAACAATTAGGGCTACTACCCCCAAAACAGAAAAACCGGCTCTTCCCTGCTGCAATGTCTCGACCACATACTCAGCGTATTGGCACCAATGTCTTTAATCACAAAAAGATCGCCTTCCGCTAATTTGGGCAATAGAAGGTCGTAGTAGAGATAATCGCCTGCAAAGCAGAGCGGACCTGCGATATTGTATTTTTCTTCGGCAGAGGAATCGGCTTTGCCCATAACAAAGCATGGATAATGGATTGGCAGCGAGGAATAGACCTTGCGCAGAAACAAATCGGCACCAAGGTGAATAAAAGCAGTGTGGGCAATATCTTTCAGCTCCGATTCCAACACATACTCGATACGCGAAACAGCAAAACTGTTGTGTTTGTGCACATAGGCACCATATTCGGTGATGACCTTGTAACGGTCGAAAACTGCTGTTTCTTTTTTCAGGGTTTCCACAAATTCGCGCACACTGAATTCCCCTTCTTCCGATTCGAAATGTATGCCACCGCCTATGTCAATCCAGTCTATCTGCTGCATGCCTTTCAGCGCATTAATTTCTTCTGCCAGTTCTACCATCATTTTTACAGCGGCAACATTGCCCGAGAAATCGCGTATGCCCGATCCTATATGTATGTGCAGGCCCGAAATCGGATATTTCATACAGGCATCGATGATATCTTGTTTTTTGGTAATTGGGACACCAAATTTTGAATTTTTCTTTACAACATCAAAGATTTCAGGTGCGTCGGTCTGTACCAAAGGATTAATGCGAATGCCAAGTTTGCCACTGAAATTTTGCGGAATACGATCCAATTCGGCCAGTGAATTTACATTCAGGTGCAGACCGGGAACCGATTGATGACAGTACAAAATCTCCTCGAGTGTTTTAACAGGCGAATCGAAGACAATTTTATCATTAGCACAACCAGCAGCAATCGCCAGTTTTACCTCTTCGATGGAAGCTGCTTCGAGTCCGTAGCCCAGTGAAACTATGTGACGCAGCACATCGGGATGCGATTGCGCCTTGATAGCTACTGCGTGAAGCGTGCCGGCAGGAAAACTGCGGCTTAGGATAGCGAGTCGGTCCTCGAGCAATTCCTTTGAATAGAAAATAATCGATTTTTCACTGCCGTCGATTTTACCTGAGGATTTTGCCCTTTGGTAAATCGATTCTATGTTGGCATTACTAAGCCTTTTCAAAGCTTTTTATTTTATCGCGGATAATCTTGATGAGACTGATATCATCATTAAATTCCTGTTCATTCATTTGGTGAAACTTGCGAATGTTCATGGAGCCAATTGCAAGTCGCAGAAAGGCTCTGTCGCCATACACCACGGGCTGTCCCATGAAGACCTTATCGAAAGGATATTGATGTGCATAGCTGCCCGAAACGATGGATTTAAAAAGCTTGGACAATTCCTCATTGTTGAGGTGAACCCCATTTTTGCGGATGCGGAAAGAAATGATGGTTTTATTCGTGCGGAACTGATCGGGCATGAGATCGAATTCTTCATGGCTTTCTAGTTCAGTTTTTACAGTTTCGCTCCAGCGGTCAATTACATCGTTTACCTCGTTTTCAGGAATTTCCTGAAATTGACTGCGCTCGTTCAGAAAACAGGCCCAACGAAGGTGCAAGCCAATATTCTGACGATATGGCAAACCTGTTTTCGCTCTAAGCGATTCTGGAAAATCGTAGGCCGACATCAGATCTTTGAAAGATGAAACAACGCTGAAATCGCCATTTTCGAGTGGCTTCATCAAATCTTTATGAACCAGCAAGGCACCACAGAAAGGAGGCGCCTGATAAAATTTTGAGCCGGTTATCATTACGCAACCCTGTTTATCGAGGATATTGTGAATGGTTTTAAGGTCGTGGCGGAATTGGCATAAATCGACATTCCAGATGATGTCTTTGCGCTCGAATGAGTCGATCATGCCCAGATTGTCCTGAATGCCAGATTTAGAACCATACACCAAACTGCCGATAATCGAATAGTTTGAATGTCGGCTAATCTGCTCACGAATATAAGCCTCGTGATTGATGATATTACCGTCGATATCGCGAGCATCGAGGTGCAAGACTTTGATATTGAAACCTGGCCATACTTTCTGACCGCGGGGCACTGCTTCTTCGAACTGATTGTAGTTGGCGTAGTATTCTCCTCTAACGGCATACAAGGTTCCCGAACCCAATTCCTCGGGACAGGACAGAATGTTCAAAATAGGGCGGTTCGGATAAAGAATAGATGCAAAAATTATCGGAAAATAAACCAAATCGGTACCCGAAGCCCCGTAAAAGATTTCGAACTTATCTTCACCAGGATAGTTGAGCTGTTCTTTGAGTTTTGCAGTCTGCTCCTTGAGCAGGGCTTCGTAATTATCTTTTTCTTCGAGATTTCTCGATAGCAAACGGTACATCTCGGCCTCATTTTCTTCGCTGAAAGAACCGCAGGTACAGGAACCTCTATTGATTCTGCCCTCATAAAGCAAAGGGTTGATGCCATATCTAGTTACCCCGTTTGAGTCGAGATAAATACGTTCATCACAGCCGGTCTGCATATAGCCTTCCAGCTTTTTTCTGAGTTCCTGATTATTTTTCTGCATGCAAGTTCTTAAGCTTGTAAAAAGATCTTTATGTTAGTTTCGAATGCAAAGTTAAAAAAAAATAGCAAATCACTAAACACTGCTATGCTTCAAGATTTTTCAACAGTAGATTCCGATGATGTTCGGCATGATAAATCGTAAAATAGAGCATTTCCCTCAAAGTAATTTTTTCAAGTATGGGATGCGGCAGCATGATTTCATCGAACTGTTCTTCCTGGAATTTTTGGAGCTGTTGAATCAAACTTTTTAAATTTGAATCCAATTTCTTTAATAGACTTTCTTTCGATTTAAAAGCAAATTTTGAGGGTATAAAAGGGTGAACCGCCTTTGAACCTGAAGCGATTTTTGCCTGATACCTGGCAACAAGCTCCCCATAGCTCAAGGATACGCGCCTAGCTTTGCCAAAAATCATTCTTGTGAGGAGCAATGGCAATTTCAATGCAATGATAAGTGGCAGCAGACTTCTGTTCAGGTGGTCGGCATGTTGCGAGGCATTCCATTTGCCATGAGCAACCTGGCGGAATTCCTGCTCATTCAGCACTTCGATTTCATCTGCGAATGCGCCATATGATTTCTCCAGAAGTCTTACAATTTCTTGTTTTAACATAATTTCATTTTTTTAGCCAGCCAGTTAGGCTCAGTCTTTTTTTATTGGAATTTGCTACTTCATGCGGGATAAGATGACTTGGAAAACAAACAGCCCGACCGGAAACAGGTAAAATCTCCACAGTTTTAGCATCGAGATATAATTTCAACTGCCCCCCGTCGCTTGCAGTCCAATCTGGATTAAGATAAACGATAAGCGAATACTGTCGGCTTTTATCATTCGCAAAACTATCGACATGTTTGCGGTAAAAACTCCCTTCCGGATAACATGCATAATGCAGTTCAAAATCATTCAACCCTGTAAAACAAGTACGATTCATATATTGCATGAATTCACCCACAAAGTCAAGATATTTTCGTTCGAGCGGATCAAGACTGTCATTTTCAATCCAAAGAATTGAATCGCTTCTGATTTCGAGATGCTGTTTTTGCGCTGCCCCCTGTCCTACTGAGGCTGGCGAAAATTTATTGGCTACAAATTTAGTAAGCAGCTGATTTTTTAAGGCTTCAGCAAACTCAGCACTGATAAAATGATCGCAGATTCCAAAGTTCTGATTAATAATTCCATCAATCAGCAACTCGAATTTTTGTTCATTTTCTGTCAGAACTGCCATTGATTCTGATATTTTAAAAATATTTTTGCCAGATTAAGTGCATCGTCTATACCTCGGTGATGGGCACCTTCAAATTCGAAACCTTCTTTTTCAACAGTATGTTTCAGGCCTGGAGCATAGCCCAAGCCTTTTATGCGCGGATATTGATGCTTGAGGCTGATATGCGCTTTGGTCCATTCATCATCGATTTCATGCATCAGACAATTTTTTGAAAGTGCACGCTGGTCGAAAAATCCCCAGGAGCAAAGCAGATACTCTTCCTCGTCATTTAAACCAATCCATTCCTGAAAATCGGCAATTACTTCAGGAAAAGTATCGGCCCGATTAACATCGACCTGCGTGATGCTGGTAAGACTACGACAAAAATCACTGAGATTGGGGTGAATGATAGGGCGGACAAAACTTTCGAACCTGCTCTCTGTTTTGCCAAATTCATTGATTTTTACTGCGCCGATTTCGATAATTTCCTGTGTTCGGCCTTTACGCTCCGATTCGGTTTGCCAGCAGGTCGCTTCCAGGTCAAAAATTATAAAGTTCATAATAAAACATTGTATTGGCTGTAAAATCAGGAAGAGGTCGCCGAAAATACAGAAGGCCATTTCAAAGCGTTGAAACAGCCTTCTGTCTTATTTTTCAGAATATTTATTCGTCGTCATCGTCCTCTTCATCATCGCTGACAGGAACGTCATCGTCATCATCGTCATCATCGTCATCATCATCGTCATCATCATCGTCATCCTTCAAGTCATCCACATCATAAGCGCTCACAGGAGCTTCTTTGAATGCGGGGGTCTCTTCCTCTTCTTTAGCACTTTCGAAGATTTCTTCATCATCCGAACCACTCATAGAGAAGTCATCACGCAGTATGCCTTCGCTATCGTAGTCTTCATCATCTTCGATAATCTGCACGGCTTCTCTTACGGTCATACGTACCAGATAATAAATTTCATCTGTCTCGAAAGGAAGTGCTGATACCCTTTTACCATTACGGTCGGTGTAGAACACCAAATGCTGCGCAAAACCACGCGGATAGGTCATTTTTATACCATTCTTGATATCTTCGGGCAGTGATTCATAGTCTTTGATTACTCTCTTTTTGGAATTCACGGCTGTTTTATTTTTTATATACAACAATAATTATAATTCAATTTTTCAATCAAGGGCGAATATAATACTACAAATTAATTATAGGCAGCAAAAATTAAAAAAAATAAAGATAAAATTCATTTTTTGACTGTTCGAATCAATTGTCATCATATCTGAATGCCTTTACGGTGTCGACAAAACACTTCACAGCATCGAGGGGTGTATCTGGGTTAACGCCATGTCCAAGGTTTGCAATATGGTGACAACCAAAAGTTTTTAGCATTTGGGTGCATTGTTTTTTTATTTCAGGCAAATCAGCATAGAGCACACAAGGATCAAGATTACCCTGCAAAACCTTATTGTCGCTCAATTGAGCTCTTGCTATTTCGATCGGCATAGTCCAACCCAAGCCTACTACATCACAATTCGACTCAGCAATTTGCGGAAGTGAATGAAAGGCATCTTTGGCAAAGATGGTGACAGGAACCAAAGGCTGCAATGCTGCGGCAATTCGTTTTATATAAGGAAGTGAAAATGTTCTGAAATCATGTGCAGAAAGTACACCCGCCCATGAATCGAAAATTTGAACCAAATCTGCTCCGGCGGCAACCTTTCTTTTCAAATAAGCAATGGTCGATTCGGTGATGGCATCAAGTAGCGTATGTGCGAGCTCGGGTGAGCGGTACATCATTTTTTTCGCTGCCGAAAAATTCTTGCTGCCCTTACCCTCTACCATGTAAGCCAAAATCGTAAAAGGTGCACCGGCAAAGCCTAGCAGAGGTACTCTTCCATTCAGTTCTTTTTTAGTGAGCGCAACCGCATCGTATACATATTGCAAATGATCGGCTGCAGCTTCTCCTTTCAGCAATTGGACAACATCATTGGCTGTTTCAATAACTTTTGGGAAAATTGGGCCACGCGATTCAACCATTTCATAGGTCAAACCCATTGCCTCGGGAATAACAAGAATATCGGAGAATATAATTGCTGCATCAACATCGAGCTCATCCACCGGTTGAATAGTTACCTCGCAGGCGAGCTCAGGCGTTTCCACCAGTTCTTTAAAACCGGACAAACTATTTCTTATGGCGCGGTATTGAGGCAAAATTCTTCCTGCCTGTCGCATAAGCCATACCGGCGGTCTTTCGGTTTTTTCTCCGCGGGCTACACGGAGCAGTAGATCATTTTTCATAAATATTGTACCCTTAGCCTTTGACTAAGCTTCGAATTTTGATTTGTAATATTTGTAAGTTTCAATTTGCGAGCGGTAGGGCCTGCGGGTTTCGTCAAAACTGTAATGATTGTTCATGCCTTCATCAAGAATTCTGGCCTTCACATTATCTTTCAGCTGTATTTGTATAAAATCCATGATTTCTTTTCGCAAATCGGCATCATAAATAGGAAAAGCGCATTCAATCCTGTGGTAGAGATTGCGGGTCATCCAGTCGGCCGATGACAGGTATATCTTATCTTCTCCCCCATTATGAAAAATATAGATACGTGAATGCTCCAGGAAACGGTCTATAATGCTCACAGCTTCAATATTTTCGCTGTGTCCTTTGATACCGGGAACCAGGCTGCAGATGCCTCTCAAAATCATGGTAATTTTAACACCGGCGTTGCTGGCATCGTACAACAATTCAATGATGCGCGGATCCTGAATACTATTCAACTTAAGTGTAATTTCAGCAGGTTTACCCTGTCGCGCAAATTCCATTTCACGTTCAATCATGTCGTAAATATTCTTACGCATGCGAAATTGACCTACAAGCAAATGAGCAAAAGGCTTTGGTGGCATAATACCACTTTCAAGATAATTAAATATCTGGCTAACTTCACCTGTAATTCTACTATCGGAGGTAAAAAACCCAAAGTCCTCATAGATATTTGCTGTTTGCTCGTTGAAATTTCCTGAGCTGAGGTAACAATATTCTTTATCCTCACCATTCTCGTGGCGGGTAACCATTAGTAATTTTGAGTGTACTTTTATCTCTGGCAGGCTATACTTAACGGTGGCTCCCCATTCTTCGAGCTGTTCTGCCCAATGTATATTTGCCTCTTCATCGAATCGGGCTTTCAGTTCAACAAAAACCATCACCTGTTTACCTGCCTCGATTGCCGATCGCAAAGCAGCTATAATCTGCGAATTTTTGGCAACACGGTACTGCAAAATTTTGATATGTGTAACATTGGGGTCGTGCGCAGCCTGTTCCAAAAAGCGAATAACATAACTGTAGCGCTGATAAGGGAAATGCAACATCTGATCTTTTTTCGAGATAGCATCATACATGGTTTGCTCTGTCTCGAAAGCTTTGTGTTTAAGCGGTGGAAGCGGCGTATCTTTTAGGTGACTCAGCCCAAAATCGGGAAACTTAAAAAGATCGAAATTATTATGATATCTGCCCTCGGGCTGTAAATCATGACTTTTTATGGTAAAGGCATCCATCAGGAATTTCATACAATTTTCAGGCATCATCCTGTCGTATACAAAACGTGTCCCGGTACCTAAATTTCTTTTATCGAGCCCAGCTTTAATTTTACTGATTAAATCACCTGCATATTCATCCTCGAGATAAAGTTCGGCATCGCGGGTCATTTTGAACGAAAAAGAGCCCTCCACTTTATAGCCCGGAAATAGATTCGGGAGGGCATGACGAACAATATCATCGAGCATAATGATATCTTTTCTTCCAGTCTCGGCCGATGGTATTTGAATAAAACGAGGAAAACGGTCGGATGGAATACGAACTACCGCATAGCGCGGGGTGCCCTTTGTACCTAAAACAACTGCCAGATAAAGCGCATTGTTCAATAAGAATGTTCTGATTTTATGCTTTACAATGAGAATAGGCTGTAAATAAGGAATCAGCTTTTCTTCAATGTAAAGGTCGAGGTATTCTTTTTTAGCATCGTCCAATTCCTTAAGTCTGATAATGTTTATATTTATCGACTCGAGTAAGGGAATAATGTGTTTCTGATAAATTTCGGTAAACTCGAGTTGCTGTTTCTTTACAGTTTCGTTTACCATTTCCAAAATCTCTTCGGGCGGAAAGTCAAGTTCACTCTTAGTACTGTTACCCAAACGAATGAGACTCTTTATAGAGGCAACCCTTACCCTGAAAAATTCATCGAGATTGGACGAATAAATTCCCAAAAACTTTATGCGTTCGAAGAGCGGCACCGATGGATCCTTTGCTTCCTGCAGCACACGGTAATTGAAAGAAAGCCAACTTAAATCTCTATTAATATATGGTACTTCAGAAGAAGCAGTTTCTTTTTTTGCAGACATTACACCAACTTTTATTTTGGCAAATATAACTAATGGCTTAAATTAGTTTGATTTTACCACTGTTTTTTTTGTTTTTTTGACAATAAATTTGCTTAATCTTTACAATCGCTATTCCCGGAGGCTGCGCTTAGTTTAGCGGTTTTTCCAACTCTTCTTTTCTTCGAATATTTTTGCCGGTCGATTTTTTATTTTTGCCGTCTTTATCCTTTTTTCGCCAGATACGATCAAAATCGAGTTGATAGGAAAGGCCGCCACCTGCACGGTTTCTTTGGCCAAATAAACTGTTTTCATAACGGTTATACAATTTCAGTTTCAAATTACCGTTTCCAGAAATAGAATACTCAACAACAAGGTCACCGCCAAAATAGTTTTGATTCGCACCGGTTTGTGAATTATTTACATCGACATTACCGCCTATGTGTACCCTCAACTTATCTTTCAGGAAATAGTTATCAATGCTGAGGTCGAATTGTGAACCTGTGCCGCTTCTGCTCAACTGATCATCTTCCATTTTGTACCCAATCTGCACATCAATTGAGCTGATAACATTCTGACCCTCAACAACTTCCGAAAGCAAATCGCCCAAATAGCGGGAAAACTGTTGCGAAATCATCTCTGTAAGCGTATTAAAACTCGATGTCCCTATATTAAGATTAGCGGCAGCGTTTTCTTCCGGAAGGAACTGATTGAGCGCAATAAGGCCGAAAACCTGACGATTGAGCTTACTCTCATCTTGCTGAATTGCTTTCATAGCCATGTTTGCAAGATTGGATGCCCTTCCGTCTACATTACCTACAACGTCCAACCCGAATTTAATATCGGGGCGCATCAAAGAGCCAGTCATATTCATGAGTACTTCTACATCAACGGGTTTATTTGCAGCTTCACGTACTTCGCTGTTCTGCAATTCTTCTTGATAAGATAAAAGCAAATTATATAAACGCGATTTTTGTACATACTTGGCCTTTATGTTGACATCGGCATTGTAAGGATCTCCGTTCCAGCGAATGGTACCGCCCTTTTCAACTTTAAATGTCTTATTTACAAAATTTCTGTATGTAAAAAGATAGTGGCCATTATCAATTTCATAATCTCCGTTCAGATAAAGTTCACCACTGGGCGTATAAGTAAGCCTAATATCCCCGTTTCCACTTCCTTCAATAACATCTCCGGCTTGTTCGTCAATGATGATTCTAGCCATTGAGGCAGTTGTAGCTTTGATATTCATTTGTACATCGATACCGCCACTTACTGTTTTTATTTTTTTGTCGCGCTGTTTAGTAGTATCTTTCATGTCTTTAAAGACAATATAATCGATAGCCTGATTAATTTCAACAGGTTTCATTATGGGCAATACCAATACACTTTGTTCATTTTTGGGTCCAAGTTCAGTAACGGCATCTATTTTCATACTCATTTTACTAAAATACCCCGAAATTTTGGCTCTTCCCGTTGCCCAAACTTTACCATAAAAAGGCATGTTACTCTCTGAACCGGTATTGAGCGTTAGATTTTTATTAAAAAACAGATCGAGGTCAATACCCCATTTTTTGAGATTTTCATGGGTTATAGCACCCCCTATATATCCATTTTTACCCTCTTGGTCTCGAATTACAATTCCCGATTTTACATTTTCATTCCTATCAAATTGCAATGACGGCGAAAATATCATAGCCGTATCGGTAAGTACAATAGCAGCTGAGTCTATATAATATCTGGAGTTAAGAAAATTGAAAGTACTCTCCAGCTTTTTCACTGTACCCAAGCCCTCAATCCTTAGTTTTGGTGCGCTCCCATATATTCTCCCTTCGGCATCGGCAGTACCCAGCGTATTGCTAAGCTGCCCTACCATAAAATATTCCAGAATACGACCTTTAAGCGATTTAGCTTTGAAATTTACATTTACATAATTTTTATCCTGTGCAATTTTTGTAGCAAATGCAGGGATAAAATAAAAATCTGCGTTTATGTTCTCAGCCATCGGACCATTGTGATAAAGCTTGCCGATAATCGTATCTTTCAGGCTATTGGTTCGCAGCTCCAGGCGGGCACTGTTCCAATTGTCTTTGTTAATTACAAGTTTATCAAAATTAATGGTAGCAGAAATAGCTTTTTGTGTGAACACATCGGCCATGCGTAACTTTGCATTGATTTGTCCATCTATGTCGAACATCGGAAGTTTTACAGGATCGTAAAAGCGTGACAAGTCAACACCGTCTATATTCAGCTCTAAGCCTCGGTTACCAAAACTATAGAGCTCAATTTTCTGAATGCCGGCCGAATCCTGAAGCTTGAGGTCGTGAACCTTAAGATTTTTATTTACAAAATCGAAGGCTATAAAATTATCTCCTTCCACAAGCCATTTTGTTCCCAACACCTTTAAATTTGAATTATTGAGTCTTGCATTGAGATTTTCTCGGTTAAATTTAAAATCACCATTCAGGTTGATATTATTTGCAATCTTTCCTATTTCATTCACGCTGATGTTGAAAGAGATAGAGTCTCCCCTGCCCCCAAGTTTAATATATGGCGCAGGCAACATAGTGCTGTCATTTTGTTGGATAAAACCGATAGAATTTTCTATGCTGAGGCTATTTTTAAATCCCTCAGCACTAAAACGCTCATTTTTAATTTTAAAGCCACCCCATTTTACTGAGTCGACCATTGCATTTACTAAAAACTTACGACTACGGCTGTCGTAATTGAGATTCAAAGCAGCACCCTTGATGTACTTAAAATCCGGGCTGATGATTTCAGTAAGTTTTTTTGAATCGTGCAGCACAAATTCTGCGCTGATATTCTGATCCGCAAGCGTATCAATGGCAAAAATAAAGTTTATATCATCCCAAATATTAGCTTTTAAACTGTCATTCACCGCATAATTAACCGTACGAACAAAATTGGGATAATACTTTTCGGCAAATGCATATAGAGATTTAGGAAGGTTAGTTATGCTATAATTCCCATTTAAGGTTCCACTAACAATATCAGAATCTAAATACAGACACCTGTTAGGCTCACCTACCGGATTTACAGTGTCAGTACTGATAAACTTAATGAAATCGATATGATAATCGCCCCAACCACGATGAAAATCGATATTGCTTAGATTTACCCTTCCGGTAAAATCATCAAACTTAGTGCCGCTTAGCAGCAGATCTAGCTTTTCGACGCTTAAAATCAGGTTTTCATTCAACAGCTTCAATTCACAAAAATCTACTCTGTCGATCGTCCCATTCACGAGGAATGAGGGTGATTTTTGGTTAAAATCGATATCACCATAAAGGTCGAGACTAAAATTCGGATCAGCCGATCTGATGTCGCCACTAAATTTTTTCTGATTAAAAGCACCGTCAATATGAACTGTATCGTAGCGGTACCCCCTGAAATCGAAGTAGTTGACCCTACTTTCATTCAGTGTCAATTCCAGATTGTCCATCGAAAATCCTTTGCCATCTACATCCATGTAGGCATCTATCTTTCTCAACGCTTTATTTTCAAGAAATCGTCCGATATCAAAATCGGCTATTAGTAACTTGCCTGCATATTCTACTTTTCCCGAACTGCCACGGGGTTTAATATTCAGATTGAGTTTCGATTCTCCAAGACCAGTACTTAGGTTACCTCTGGTGCTAACTTCTCTGTCGAGATAGCCGGAAAAATCTCCATAAAAGCTCATTTTACCCAAATTGGCTATCTGCCGCGGTAATTTGGTAAAAGAGAGCAGACTGTTCAAATCCTGGTAATTTGTTTGTAAATCAATAATTTCAAAACTCATAAATTTCTTGAAAGGCATCATCGATAGTGTGCCCTCCAAATGCGTGCTATTCATATTCAGGACGATATCGCTCATTGTAAAAGAATCGACTTTTCCTTCAAAATAAGCATCTATGTTGATTGATTTTTCTCTATTCGAATTAAAAAAAGGAATTTTATTCAATGGCGGTGCAAAGGCCATGATATCGCCAAAAGAGAGCTGCGAATTATTAATACCTGCAATTATTTTTACCTTGTGAACAAAATCCAGAAAATCGGGATATCGGTCGTAAATCAACTCCAGGTGATTCCCTAGAACACTGTTGGGCGTTTGCAATTCGAAATTGCTGATTTTCGATCCTTTGGATGACACATAAATATCACCAAAGAAAGATTTAAGCTCAAAACCCCGACGCTCCACTGCGTTAAATTGTCGTACAGAGGCATTGAGTACATAGTCTTTCAATTCGAGATTTTCAACCCTAAGATTAGATTGCTTCAATTGCAGATCATTAAAATCGAGCGGCAGTTCTTTTTTGGCTCCTCGTCTTTCGTTCCGCAGGTTAAACTCGACATTTTCGAAATTAACCTTGTCAGCTTTTAAAAACCAGTTTAATTTGGCTACGGCAGGCATAGTTTTTTTCAGAGAATCGGGTAAAGGACTTCCCTTAAAAACCCTGATACTGATACTGCTGTTTTTGGCATAGAGCGAGTCAATTTCGGCCATTTGCGCAAAGATATTACTGTTTTTACTGTGCAGTACAGCATCAGGAGCAAAGACCTTTATTTCTGCACCTGCCACCTCATCGAGCAGGTTAAAGGCTATATTTTTAAAGCTGATATGACGTATAGCTAACTGAAAAGATGCTTTTTTCTTTCTCTTCTTTTTGGGTTGGAAATAGCGCATAATAGCCATTATATTGTATTCCTTTTCTCCCTTTAGCCTTTTATAGTTGAGCTTGCCATTTTTTAAATCGATCGCAGTTACAATGAAATTTCCCTTCAGAATTTTCGATACATCAAACTGAGCACTTGCGTCAGCTGCAAAAACAAGGGTGTCCTTATTAAAATCTTCCACATAGAAGTTTTTCATACTTGCTTTGTTGAAAAGCTGTATATCAACTTTTTCAACACGAACAACTGTTTCGAGTTCGCTTGAGAGATATTCGGTAGCTCGCTGCGCAAGCCAGTTTTGTACCACTGGAAACTTGAGGGAGATCCAAAGTAGAAAAAATAAAATAATAGCCGCACTTGTAATGGATCTGAATGAAAACCATACAAAGCGAACGATCCGCTTGAAAAGACTGCGCCGAAGTTTCGATTTTTTTTGACCGTCTTTTTTCTGCCCTATCTGATTATTATATGGATGCTGTGTTTCCGTAACTGAGATTTTTTATCAACTAAACACCAAAACTGTGCTAAAAGGCAAAAATAATGAATTTTAACAGTCGTTTAAGCTATTAACAAAAAACTTATTTGTAAAAATTTCAGAAAACAAGGTTTATTTTCTGTTTCTCAGTTTTTTTCTTTCTTTTTTTAATCTTTTATCCCTTTTCAAACTAATGGAATAGTCATCGAGATTGCCTTTCATATTGATGTTGACATAGACAACTTTTTTGTTTTTATCCTGATATTGTATTGCGTCTTCCTTGTCAAGATCTACCTCCTCTTGTTTTCGTTTGAACAGTTTCTGAAAGGCAGCTTTCGATATAAGTTTGAGTGGAATTTTGAAGAAAAAATCCATATTCATATTCAAATCCTGTTCCCCCCAAAGTTCCAGAAAACCAAGGCTGGAATTTATTGTCATTTTTGGAATGATCAGCTTCGAGTTTTTGAATTCAAATTCATTTTGCAAGGTGTCAAACCTGATTTTTGAAAGATTTTTATCCTTGAAATAATCGGCCACATATTCCAAAGGTTTATAGTTTTCCAAAACCCCGTTTACAATTTCCACATCCATCAACAGTTCCGATTTATCCAATATTGGCACCATATCGGCATGCATACGCACTTTACCACTGATTCCGCAACTGATTTTACCATGCAGGTTTTCAGAGATGAGGTGATCCTGACCAAAATTTTCAAATTTCAACATCAGCTTATCCAAATCGACATTTTCGAGTACCAGATCGGGACTAAAATAAATTTCTTTTGGATTTGAACCATTGAAGTAGCCCTTTACATCAAATCTCCCACCAGCTGTATAAAAGGAACATTCGTCGGAATATATGTAATGATTTTGCTGCATCCGTAGTTTGGCCCTGAGTTGGTCAATTAGGTATTTATGATAATTTAAATGCGCTATATCAAGCTCCACTTTTATATCCGTAAAAGGCAAATCGAACACATTAAAGACCGCCTCATGGTCTTTGGGGCTTAAATTTTTTGTTGCCGGTGGCGGATTGTATGCAAGCAACTGATCGAGATCGAGCCTGTTCGATTTTATGCTGAAAAAATTATCTCTTTTTCTGATCTTTGAATCCTTCCCGTAATAGAAATTCAGATAGATATTAAAATCGGAGCGACCTATCTGACCAGATAATTTTTCAACTATGAGATGCTCATCCTCTATATGTATACGTCCATTAAAATTTTCGAATCTCGAATTATGTACCTTCATAGTACAACTGAGCTTATCGATATAAGTATCGGAAGAGTGCAGCATATTTTTTTTGAAATGCAAAAGCGTTTTGCCATGCAATTGCAATTTCCTGAAATCTTCATGTCTGTAATCCTCGGGCATATAATTTTCTCCACCATAACTGAACAAATCCTCGAGTCTGATATGCTCCGAAACAAGGTTGTAATCTATTTCAGTATCACCATTCAACTGTGGTTTCAACAAAAGCTCATAATGCTTCATTTTACCTGAAAAATGAAAATCGCTGCCATCAATCTCACCACTGAAATCAACAATCCTGATGTCATCATTTTCAATAAAAATATCGGCGTGAAAATCGTGTAACTTGTGTGGATAATGCTTCGGCGTAGCATGAAAATCGCGTATCAGAAATTCTCCTACAGGCAGATTGGGAGACTCGGTAAATGCTCTTGCGGAGCTTAAAAATGAAAGGTTCAGACTTAAATCTTTAAGCTGTTCATCCACTGCCGATTTTTTGAGCGAATCATTATAAGTCAATTCCGCAAGATCCAGCAGTTTTGATTCAATTATCAGATCGGCACTCACTTTTTGAGTACTATGGTGAATGATGGCAGGCAAATCGCTAATTGTGCCCCTCACCGATATATCGGAGCGACCCATTCTAGCAACGAAATGACTTATTTTTGCTTCATGTCCATCCATTTCTGCCTCAATATTCAATTTTTCCAACGGAAGATGATATGCCTGACTCTTGAAACTTAAATCCTTAACTTTTAGCTTTGTATAATAAGATTCATTGAGTTTTTCGATACTTTTTTCGGGATGTCTTAAATCGATGATATCATGAAAATTCATTTCAAGTTCAACCGAGCCCTTTACATCTTCGAGGTCATTTATATTTAGAAATTTCGCCAGGAAATCCAGGTTAAATTTCGAGCGAAGTTGTAATTTTATATCGGGTTCCAGAAAATTGACCACTTTCAGATTTCCGCTAAAAATACCTGCATCGGGCATTGCTTTAAAATTGCTCAGCCCAAATTCCATGGTACTTAAATCCCTTTTGGCTCCATTAGTAAAATAACCTTTGAAAGCCATATCCCTGAGCTTTTTTTTATTTTTATTATTTGAAATAAAACCCTCTTCACAGCCAAAATCGGCCCTGATAGCAGGCATTTGTCCATTGGCAGTTTTTCCCTTAACCGAGGCCTCAAAAAATATTTTTCCCTTGTTTTCATAACTTTTAAGGGTGGGAATCAGGGTTTCGGGTGCAAATGCAATAAAAATATCAAAGTTCGATTTGGAACCTTTCACTTTTAAATCGGTATACATATCATTTTTGATATCGAGCAGGCCTTCTATGGCAAAATCGGCTGTTTCCAATTTGAGTTTCGAAGGTGCAATTTTCAAGACCAATGCATCGCTGTCAAAATCAAGTCGGGTATGAAGCTCAAAATGTTTATGTTTAACAAAGGTAGTATCGCAGGATTGTAAAACATTTAATTCAAATTTAGAATCGAGCCTGGCAAGAACATGTCCTTTTTTCTGTTTGAATTTTGCCTGGGCATTGTTCACATACAAATCAATTTCGGTATCTGTTATTTCATTCAGCTTATGCACATCCACATTTTTTAAAACAATCGATTTAAGGTGAATGTCGAATGGAGCGGCTGTACTGTCGGCACTGCTGCTGTCAATCGGCATCAGTGCATTGCTCAAATTAATAGTGCCATCTCTGTGCTGTACCAAGCGGGCATCTCCATTGCTCAATTTTATACTTTTTAGCTCATAATTTCCACTGAGTATTGTCCAAATATCAAAACCCAGATATGCATCATCAACGGAAACAATTGGCTCTGTTGTGTGTGCTTTATTCTCATGAATTTCAAGGCCTTCCAAATCGATGGAGATGTATGGAAAATTCGCAAAAGGTGAAATATGACTGCCTTTTATCACTATTTCGCCCTTATAGTGCTTGTTGGTCCAATCCAGCAAGTGCTTTACAATCATGTCTTGTTGCCAGTATAGCACTGCTACCAGCGCAAAGAAAAGCAGTATCGAAGAAAATACTGCAATGATTAAAAGGCGCAACCAGAACCTGAAGCTGAGCAATCTTTTCATAAATCTGATCTGTTGTAATTTTTGAATTATAAAAGTAAAACTATTTTTTTTAATATTATTACTTCCTAAATTGCAAATTTTGAAATTCCTTTCAGCAGGATCAAATTCCGATATTTTTCAGTTGCATGATAAAAAAATCAATAGATTTTCTAATTCAGTAATTGGGTTAACTGCTTTGTGAATCTGCAAATCCTGAATCAGACCCTTTCCAAAATAGAACACAAAGTCTTTACAAAAATTAAACTTCGTTTTTTATAAAATCTTTAGTTTTTATCTGATAATTTTGTGTGTTTTAATAAACTGTAAATGACAAAAGACATCATCATACTTGCTATTGAGTCCTCCTGCGATGACACTTCCGCAGCAGTCATTATTAACGGAGTGGTACGTTCAAACTGCATTGCGGGACAAAAAGCTCATGAGGCATATGGCGGCGTAGTACCCGAAATTGCATCCAGAGCGCATCAGCTGAACATCGTTCCGGTGGTTGATTTGGCACTAAAGGAAGCAGGCATCGAGCTTAAGAATTTGTCGGCTATCGCATTCACCAGGGGACCAGGACTTTTGGGTTCACTTTTGGTGGGCGTATCTTTTGCAAAGGCAATGGCCTTGTCGCTCAACATAGCGCTTATTGAGGTAAATCATATACAGGCGCATGTACTTGCCCATTTTATCGATGCACCCAAACCAACTTTTCCCTTTATCTGTATGACAGTTTCGGGTGGACATACGCAGATTCTTCTAGTAAAAGACAGTTTACATATGCAGGAACTGGGAACGACCATCGACGATGCAGCAGGCGAGGCTTTCGATAAGATAGGAAAAATATTGGGATTAGGTTATCCGGCAGGTCCTATCATCGACTGTCTATCGGGAGAAGGTAAGCCTCTATTTCAGTTCTCTGAACCGATGGTCGAAGGCTACAATTTTAGTTTCAGCGGGCTAAAAACAAATGTTTTAAGATTTTTACAAAAGGAAACTAAGGATAATCCAAATTTCATTCGGGAAAACCTTGCAGACATTTGCGCCTCGGTGCAGGATCGTATTGTAAGTATACTCCTCAATAAGCTCAAAAAAGCCGTTTTCGATCACAAAATTAGTGAGGTTGCAATTGCTGGTGGCGTTTCTGCCAACAGTGGGCTAAGGAAGGCATTGGAAGCGGCCGGAAAAAAACATGGCTGGAAAACTTATATCCCCCAATTCCAATATTGCACCGATAATGCAGCAATGATTGCAATGACAGCGCATTTTAAATATCTCGAAGGATCTTTCTGCAGTCAGGAAACTGAACCACTGTCACGTTATAAATTTTAAAACATGAAAAGCTTATATTCTTTATTTCTTCTGCTTTTGATCTTATGTTCCTGCGAAAGCAAAAAAGAGGTAAAAAAAGAATAGACCTTGTACCGTTTTTGAACGAGATGGCATAAAGTATGGTTTTTGCACCTTTGCAGAATTTTATGGTTGTGTGGGAATCCGCGACTCGGTAAAGTTATTGAAAGTATTGCGCGAGACCGTAGCCAAATCGGATATTATGATTGTATCGCTGCATGGTGGCGCAGAAGGGC
>JBIPOO010000377.1:0-3226 GCA_044379045.1 Saprospira sp. | reverse complement strand
ATCTGAAAACAATTGAATTTTTGGATCTATCAGAAAATAAATTCCGTGAGATTCCATCACCTATACTTTCGCTCGATAAGCTACGCTGGTTGGATATGTCTTCGAATCGGATTGAACAGCTTCCTGACGATTTTTCCAAATTACAGTCACTTGAAAAATTGGATCTCAGAAATAATGAACTAACAAATATTCCTGCAGCTTTTTCAAAACTTACAAATTTGCGTAAACTCAGCTTGGAGATGAATGAATTATCAAGTCTGCCTGGCGAATTTTCAGAACTTCAACATCTTGAAGAGCTAGACTTGACAGAAAATCAATTAACTGATCTTCCCGAAAGTTTTGCGCAGCTCAAAAATCTGCAAAGCATCGATCTGGATGGCAATCCGCTCTCGCAAGTCCCGGCCGCCTTGATGAAACTTGCTTCAATCAGAGAAATTGACCTATCGAATACCCAACTAAGTTCTTTGCCCGAAGATTACAGTTGCTGGACAAAACTTGAATACCTGAATCTGTCTTTGAATGAGATAAATAGTATTCCCGAGGGTTTTGGCGCGCTGCAAAGTCTCGTTACCCTCGACCTATGTAATAACAGTATTAAAAACCTTCCACTTGGTTTAGGAACACTTCATAAACTGGAACGACTCAATCTCGAAGAGAATCCTCTCGGACATTTCCCGTTGGAAATCTGTTCCTTGAGCAATCTGGCAGAATTAGATCTTACTTCTACCGGGTTGAAAGAAATACCAGCTGCAATTGCGCAGCTTTCTAAAATGGAATGGCTCGACCTTTCTGTAAATAGTCTGGAACAGCTACCCGATGCTTTAAATCAGTTAAATTCTTTGCAGTGGCTTGACCTCAAGCAAAATAAACTTGATAATTTTGGCAATGCGCTGAATGGCCTGAATGCGTTAAGGGAGCTTTATGCTGCTTTTAATAATATTCAGTCGGTCGACCTAAATCCTGAGAGGCTCGAAAGCTTGGAAATTTTAGACCTCAGTTTTAACAAAATAGCTGCATTGCCTGATTCATTTTGTGAATTTGAAAAACTGTCAAATCTGAATCTCGAGGAAAATAAACTGGAAACGCTCCCTGCTAATTTTGGCAACCTCAAGCATCTCCAGGAACTTGATTTATCGGATAACAAGCTCAATGACCTGCCAGTAAGTATTTCGAAATTGGAAAATCTGCACATCCTCGATTTGAGAAATAACAACCTTAAAGCAATTCCGACAGAACTGGATGTACTTGCTGCCACATTACAGGAACTTTACCTTGAAGGTAATCCTTTGGAAGCAGCTGAAAAAGAAAGAATTTTAAAAATATTTAAAATGGTCGTTCTGTAATTTTGGACAGCGCTAAAAGTATAAAAGGTCTCAACGAAATTTCGGAGAGACCTTTTAACCCAATTCCGTCATTAGAGTTCGTAATGAAGGCCAAAAGTGCGAAGGAAATAAGGGCTCACACAGTTTTTTCGGGTGAAGGAATAGTCACACCTATTTCAAGCTCGAAAAAACGAGTAAGTGCTTAGTTCCAAAGCAATTTTGGGTTGTAATAGAATTTCTAATGACGGAATTGGGTTTAATTTTTAGATGATTTATCAGACAATTAACTTCGGAAATTCTTTGTACAATACAAATGGTTTCCCATTCTGAAGTTCGTTTTTGACTACATCAAAAAGGTCTCGGACCCTAATTTTAGCCTGTTTGATGACCTTGTATTTCTTTTTGATAACCAGTGCAAAATGCGGTTTCAATTGCCCTATATCATAGAGCCCGGGACGAACGAGCATGATTTCGCCACGTATGTAAGGTTTTCCTTTAAATTCTTCTACGCTTTTGAATTTGGGCAGACGACCAATCACCAGCACAATATCTTCATCCACATTTTTCCCGTCTTTACGCGGAATGTCTGAATCGCCGTTTTTGGTTTTAAAAGGATATTCGTCCATAATTAAAAAGGGCTGAACCATAAAATAGCCCTTGCCTTTCATGTAGCGGAAATCTTTTTTTACCTGATCTTCTAGATCGCCCCTTGTATGCCTGTTTGGTATTCGGCTATCTTCTTCCGAGTTTTTGGTAATATCGAGACGTGCCGGTCTTTTTTCAATCCTGACTTCTGCATAATTTACTTTTGTACTCTGAGGCTTTGTTGGAACTACAGTTTGTTTCGGTAGTTCTTCCTCTTCCTCGTAATCGGGTACATCGGAGTAGTCTTCATCCTCTTCTTCTTCATCATCTTCATCGTCCCAGGAGAAGTCATCATCTTCCATTTCTTCGTCATCGTTTGGAAACATCATATGGCTATCTTTTTATGAATAATTTTGCCTAAAGATAACAAATTATAATCATTTTACAAGTAATTTGTAAAGCTTTTGCATTCAGCTAGATCATCGAAAGAGATAAAAATAGACAATCTGGGTATGCAGGGTTTTATATAATTTGATTTGAATTCCAAAATATGATGAGCGTATCTAATGTTGAATTTGTGAACCTGATTCTTGACGAATTTTCAAAATTTGCTAATGTAGAAAATGCTAATGCCATGTCGAAATACATGCGCAATCGTTTTCAGTTTTTTGGAATCAAAAGTGAATTGAGAAAATCGATTCAAAAAGATTTTCTAGCTACCTATAAACTTCCTCAGGACGATGAACTTAAAGACCTTATCGAAAAACTTTGGGCATCGCCACAGCGCGAATGCCATTATTTTGCCATGGAAATTTTAGAAAAACCAATTAAAAAGGCCGATGAAAGCTGGATGCCCTTGTTGGAAAAAATGATTTTGGAAAATTCATGGTGGGATACTGTCGATGCAGTTGCCTCCAAACTTATTGCTGCTTATCTGAAAAAGTATTCAGGTTTTCGATCATCCTACCCGGAAAAATGGATTGCATCCGACAATTTTTGGTTTCGAAGAACTGCCTTGCTTTATCAACTCAAATATAAAAAAAATACAGATTTCGAAAGGTTGAAAAGCTATATTCTGCACATGACTCATGAAAAAGAGTTTTTTATCCAAAAAGCACAGGGTTGGGCTTTGAGGGAATTTGCAAAAACCAATCCTGAAGCTGTTCGAAATTTTGTGTCTGAAAATGAAAAACTGTTGAGTCCACTTACAAAAAGAGAGGCATTGAAGAATATTTAAAAAACAGGAAATGTCTAGTGCTTATAACAAATTTTACATGCGTTTTTTCCGCGTTTTTTAGCCTCAGAAACCTTAATATTTA
>JBIPOO010000376.1:0-3241 GCA_044379045.1 Saprospira sp. | reverse complement strand
TGATGTCTTTTGGTAAATTAATCATTGGTGCTGTGTTCACCGTTGTATAAAGTTGCCCCATAGGTCTGCAGGAAACCATCAAAAAAACAATTGCGATAAAAAATAAAAGCATTTTCATGACCTGTTAATTTTCTTCTTGTTTGTCCAATACCTTTTTCAATTCCAACAACTTAAGCATACACTCAATAGGCGTTAGTCGATTGATATCCATCGATTCGAGCAGGTCCTTCATTTTATCAAATTTAGGATTGGCAGGCGCATCGAAAAAAGAGAGCTGCATGGCAGGTTTTATTTTTGTCTGTTTCAGTTTGCCTGCGATTGTTGCCTCTTCAGGACTATTTACACGCTGCAATTCAAGCTGATGCAAGATCTCACCTGCCCTTTCTACAACTGATCTGGGCATACCGGCCATTCGCGCAACGTGAATACCGAAACTATGTTCAGACCCACCACTTTGCAACTTACGTAGAAAGATTACTTTATTTCCTATTTCTTTGGTGGCAACATGATAATTTTTGATTCTCAGAAACTTATCGGCCAATTCGTTTAACTCGTGATAATGTGTCGCAAAAAGGGTTTTGGGACGCGCATTGAGGTTGTCGTGCAAAAATTCTGCAATAGACCATGCGATGGAAATGCCATCGTAGGTGCTAGTACCTCTGCCGATTTCATCCAGCAGAATAAGACTTCGCTCAGAGACATTGTTCAGAATGCTTGCTGTTTCATTCATTTCGACCATAAAAGTCGATTCGCCCGAGGAAATATTGTCAGAAGCACCCACACGGGTAAAGACCTTATCGAGCAGGCCTATTTCGGCCGATTTTGCAGGTACAAAACTTCCCATCTGCGCCATTAAGCAGACAAGAGCAGTTTGTCTCAAAATAGCTGATTTACCTGACATGTTCGGTCCGGTAATCATCAATATCTGCTGATCTTCATTATTCAGGTAGATGTCGTTGGGGATATATACATCTCCAATTTTCAACTGTCTTTCGATGACCGGATGACGCCCTTCTTTGATATCGATGTTTAATCCTTCATTGATTTGTGGGCGGCAGTAATTATTTTCCAGCGCCAGCTTCGAAAAACTAAGCAGACAGTCCAACTGTGCAATAATAAGTGCATTTTGCTGTATGGGTTTTATATAATCACTTACGGCAAAAACGAGTTCTTCAAAAATCCTTTGTTCAATACTTAGAATGCTTTCCTCCGCTCCAAGAATTTTTTCTTCAAGTTTTTTCAGGTCATCGGTAATATAACGTTCTGCATTGGTCAGGGTCTGTTTTCTAATCCATGAAGCCGGAATTTCCTTTTTATCCTTGTGCTTATTGGTTACTTCAAGATAATAGCCAAATACATTGTTGAAGCCAATTTTTAGATTATCTATTCCAGTAGCTTCGGCCTCTTTTTGCTGAAGTCGCAGCAGATGTTCCTTTGAATTGTTGATTAAATCGCGTAATTCGTCCAATTCGGCAGAAATTCCATTTGCAATCAGTCCACCTTTGTCGAGTTTTACAGGAGGCTCATCTACCAATTCTTTTAATATTCTATCGCGCAGTAATTGACAACTTTGGAGCCGTTCCGACATAGACTCGAGCTGTCTGTTATCTGAAGCGTTTAGCATGACTTTAATAGGTTCCAATGCTGAGAGTGCCCTTTCGAGCTGACGAAGTTCACGGGGATTGATTTTTCCCATTGGCACCTTCGAAATTAATCTTTCCAAATCTCCAATCAGACGAATATTTTCTTCAATATTAAAAGCTATATCAGGGTGTTCATAAAAATAAGACACAATTTCATGCCTGCTTGTAATGGATTTTGTGTCTTTGAGTGGAAGCAGAATCCATTTGCGCATCAGTCGGGACCCCATCGGCGAAATACTTTTGTCCATTACATCGAGCAGACTAACACCTCCACTGTATGCAGAGCTAACCAACTCTAGGTTACGCACGGTAAACCGATCGAGCCATACATAACTGTCATTCTGAATTCTGGAAATATGGCTAAGGTGTTGCAGTTTGGTATTTTCGGTCGATTGCACATAGTGTAGAATGGCACCGGCTGCAATTTTGCCCAATTCCAGCTCTTCGATACCAAATCCTTTGAGGGAGGTAACTTCAAACTGTTTTAGCAATTTTTCATGGGTATAATCCTCCATAAAAACCCAGTCATCGATGCCATAACTGTATAATTTTTCGCCAAAACGACGTTGAAGCTCTTTTTTATGACTCTTGGAATAAATAATTTCTGAGGGACTGAAATTTTGAAGTAATTTGTCAATCAAATTCGAATCACCCTCAGAAACCAGAAACTCACCAGTTGAAATATCCAAAAAAGCAATCCCAAGCTGATCTTTTACGCCAAAATGTATGGCCGCCAGAAAGTTATTGCTTTTATGATCCAGAATTTTATCATTAACAGTAATGCCCGGCGTTACTACCTCAGTTACACCGCGTTTTACAATTTTTTTTAGTGGCGATGGCTTTTCCAATTGGTCGCAGATGGCCACTCTATAACCCGATCTTACAAGTTTTGGTAGATAACTGTCGAGTGAGTGATGCGGAAATCCCGCCAATTCAATTTTTGAAGCGCCATTGTTTCGGGCTGTCAAAGTTATACCAAGAATGTTAGAGGCGAGTACTGCATCTGAACCGAAAGTTTCGTAAAAATCTCCTACTCTGAACAATAAGATTGCATCGGCATATTGTGCCTTGAACTCATTGTACTGCTCCATCAAGGGAGTTATCTTTGCACTGTTGAGCGTATCGTTTTCGCCCGAATGATGATTTGCCAATTTTATTGCTTTAACTGTATTTTTCAATAATTTCATTCACTACCGGAGGTAGACCATTCACGGCAGTTTCTGCAACAATCTTAAAATTAGGATCTTTTGTCAATAAGGCGGGATTAGGGTCAATAAAGTAAACAGGAATTTTATCCGGTTTATAATTAATAAGCCCTGCTGCAGGATATACAAGCATAGATGTTCCAATTACCATAAATATATCGGCAATTTCGGCGAGTTTTATAGCATGTTCCATCAAGGGAACAGCTTCGCCAAACCATACAATGTGCGGTCTTAATTGGGCACCTTTTTCACATTTATCTCCGTTGTTCAAAGGGCCAGTCCAATCGTAAACCAGATTTTCATCGGCCGTACTGCGCGCCTTGAAAAGTTCGCCATGCAAGTGCAGTACATTTTTAGAACCGGCTCTTTCGTGCAAATTATCAACATTTTGTG
>JBIPOO010000375.1:0-3243 GCA_044379045.1 Saprospira sp. | reverse complement strand
TTTAAAATTTTCGAGATCTCTGAATCGCGGGTTTCTCTGTAGTTCAGAACAAGTTCAATAGCAGTTGTTTTGTGGGTAATTGCCGATTCTAAATGATTAAATTTTTCACTCATCATCTGTTATAATTTGTTAGGTTAACTTGTGAAAAAGCACTAACACAATTTTCGATGATAAAATGCCCGAAACTGTCACTTATTTTAAAAAAATTAAAAAAGCCTCAAAAACTGAATTCTGAGGCTTTTCGAGGAAATTAACTAAGCAAGTCTTATTTCGTCATTATTTTCGTTGATAAACTTGTAAGAGGTAAGGGCAAAGTCATTATCAGGTCTGATATAAATCCATTTTTTATATTCTTTCCACCATTTCATTTGTAATGAACTGAAAAACCAGCCACGTTTAAGGTAGGCATGTATAAATGGGTGAACGATGAGACTCAGTTTTTGAGGGCGTTGAGAGCCCATGATGATATCCAAATCTCTTTTTATTTCATCCGTTACCAATAATGAAGACTGAATTTTGCCTGTTCCCATACAGGTAGGGCATTTTTCGGCAGTTACAATATTGACCTGAGGCCTTACACGTTCGCGAGTTATCTGCATGAGCCCAAATTTCGAAATGGGTAAAATTGTATGTTTGGCCTTATCGCCGCTCATAAATTTTTTCATTTCCTGGTAAAGCAGATTCCTGTTTTCAGTATTGCGCATATCGATAAAATCGACGATGATAATACCCCCAATATCGCGCAGTCGCAACTGGCGGGCAATTTCCTCGGCAGCTTCTGTATTTACTCTGGTTGCGTTTTCCTCCTGATCGGAACTAACCATTTTATGGCCGCTGTTAACATCTACAACATGCATAGCCTCAGTATGTTCTAACACTATATAGGCACCGCTTGCCATGGTGGAAGTTTTACCAAAAGAGGCTTTTATTTGTCTGGTAACGCCATAATGATCGTAGATAGGGCGTGGGCCGGGATGCAATTTTACTAAATCTTTTTTGCCCGGAGCAACTTTATCCAGTTCATCACTGACCTGCTCATACATTTCTTTACTGTCGACCACAACACGAGTAAATGTGTCGTTCCAGAAATCTCTGATGATGGTTTGAGTTTTATTACCTTCACTCAAACATTTCAATGGGCCATCCGCATTATGCAACTGCAGGTACATTTGATCCCATTTATTTATCAGGTCCTTTATGTCTTCGTGAATTTCAGCTACATTTCTGCCTTCGGCAGCAGTTCTGACAATAAAGCCGAAGTTTTTGGGGCGCAGATTCTCCACCATTGTCTTGAGACGTGTTCTCTCAGTTTCTGTACTAATTTTTTTTGAAACTGCAACAGTACTCGAAAAAGGAGTGAGTACCAGGTATCTTCCTGCAATGGTTATTTCGCAACAAAGTCTGGGTCCTTTTGTAGAAATGGGTTCTTTAAGTACCTGAACCAATACAAGCTGCCCTTTTTTCAGTACATTCGATACTTTTCCTTTGGGCATTTTGGGTATATCGGGTTCAACGATGAAATCAGCAAGCTGGCCATTTTTTTGACCACCCGAAATACCATTATTGGTAAATTTTTGAACTGAACGTAATTTTGGTCCCAAATCGGTGTAATGCAGAAAGGCATCTTTCTCCTTCAGCCCGATATCAACAAAGGCTGCATTTAAACCCGGCAAAAGTTTTGAGATTTTTCCAAGATATATGTCACCCACAGCCAATCCGCTGACAGGTTTCTGGTTATGCAGTTCAACCAGTTTTTTATTTTCGAGCAACGCAATTTGCGTTTCTTTGTTACCCGAAGTTATGATAAGTTCTTTTTCCAAGGCCTTGATTTGAAAACGTTAATTTAATGTTAGGGCAAAATAATTCTATTAGAGAAAACTTAATTTTTCTCATCAAACAATAAAGCCGTACTTTTTACAGGCTACAGGAAATCAAGGCAGGTATAAAACAGGACTTCAAAAAAAAAGGGCAAGACACTTACGGGCTTACCCTCTGAAAAAATTTCGAACTATTTTTTACTACAAGTCAGAATTATTTCTTCTTCTTCTTGTGACGATTTTTGCGAAGGCGCTTTTTGCGTTTGTGTGTCGCAATCTTATGTCTCTTACGTTTTTTTCCGCAGGGCATAGTGCAGGTTTTTAGAAAGTTAAAAAAATCATTTTTATTTTGACAAGAAGCAATACTATCTTTACTTCTTTTCAAGTTTTTCCAAATTCATTTTGAGTTCCTGTTGAACCGATGGATTATCGGAAGTGAGCTCAATACATTTTTTATAATGAAAAACAGATTTTTCTTTATCATCGATTTTGGCATAAGCCTCAGCCAAAGAAAAATGAGCTTCCAATATAACAGCTGCTTCAGCAGTATTTTTATCTCCAGCCAATTTCAAAACTTTTTCAAATCTTGGTATGGCCTTTTGCATATCGCCCGATCTGGTGAAAGACAGACGACCTAGCTGCAGATTGATACTGATATTGTTCGGATGTTTTTTATCGAGTTCCAACAATTTCTGTGCACCGGTCATAGGCATCACTTTTGGATCTGCCATACTCAACTCTACATACATCACAGCCTCATTAATTGCATAATGAATGCTGTCAGGTTCAAGCGCTGAAGCTTTTTTGAAAGCATCAACAGCTTTATGCCCTAAATACTTTTTCAGTGCTTGGTCGGCAAGCTCTTTGTTAAAAGCAATGCCATAAGTTGAACCACTGATAGCCCAAGCCTCACCGCTTGGTACGAGTTCGGCAACTTTCTGAGCAAAATAACCTCCTGCCGCAAAATTACCGAACTCATTCCAGGTTCTTGATATCAATTTCAAAATTAAAACTTCTTCTTCTAGATTTTTAGCTTGTGCCTTCTGTTGTTCGAGGTTCGACAAAACATTTAGTTGAGCACTGTCGAGGGCAGCTTTAGCTCCGGCAAGCATTGCCTGATCATTGAGCGGCGGTAGTGTATCAGTAGCAACCTCAGCCCCTTTTTTATGCAGTGGTTTGGTTCTACCAAAGGTCAGCAGCATAATAAAAAGTAAAACTGAGACGGCAATTACAATGATTTGTGTTGTGTTCAAACGCATGAGCGTAGCTAAAAAATTTCAACCGATTGCTTTTCGAGCAAAAATTTAATTGGAGAATGGGGCGGATGAAACTTATTTTTTCTTCTTCTCTTCGGATTTCAAAGTAGATTTTACTTTGTCAACGAAAACTTTAGCAGGTTTGAAAGCCGGGATGAAATGTTCCGGAA
>JBIPOO010000374.1:0-3247 GCA_044379045.1 Saprospira sp. | reverse complement strand
GTTAAAAGTGCTCAAAAAGCGCGGGCCTAAACCAAAAAATATAGAAACAAGTGCAGCTGTTGAACAAAAGGCACCCAAAAAACGCGGGCCTAAACCAAAAATTAAATCGGAAACAAAGGAGCCCAAAAAAAGAGGTCCGAAACCAAAGTTAAAATCAATAGAAGGTGATGTTGCAAAGCGTAAGTACACCAAAGAAAACCCCTGGCCGGAATTTATTGTAAAAACACTTACAAAATACGGTCATTTGATGAACAGTGCTCAGTTGTATGATATTGCTGAAGAGGAAAATAATTTACAGAATTACGGTTTAGAAAACAAAGAACTTCGGGCAATGGTGTCGAGAGCATTTTATCAATTATCGAATAATAAAAAAGAAATTATTAAATTCGATATTAAAGGCAGTAAAAGTTACAATTATGGATTGTCGGCCTGGCTAAACGAAGCGGGTGAAGTTAAAGAGGAATTTTTACCATAGTCTATTGTTTTTTATCAGTCAAAATCCCAAAGGTCTAACAATGATTTTTGGGATTTTTTTTTGATGGAAATAGCAGTTTGCTTATCTTGGGCATATTTTTAAATGTACAACGATGAGCAAGAAAAAACCGCAACAAAAAAATATTACTGGTCAGGAATCAAAAAATTCTGCCGCTATTCAAAATAAAGCCAAACAAACAATTTCAACAATCGCACCTTCAAAGGGCTTTTCGCTTTGGTTGTTGCTGCTCATTGCAGCAGGCCTTATGGCAATTACTTATGTCGCCTATGAGCCTGCACTGGATAATGATTTTGTTGATTGGGACGACAATGTATATGTTATTGACAATCCACTTGTAAGAAATGAACAGATTCCTTCCGCTCAAATTTTTAAGGAGGTTGTTTCGCTCAATTACCATCCGCTCACTATGCTCTCTATGCGCTGGAATGCCAATGAATGCAAAGAATGTGTGCATGGCATCTCGGCAAGGCCTTTTATCAGTTGGAATCTATATTTACATCTTTTAAATACACTGCTGGTCTTTTTTCTTATTTTTAGAATCAGTAAAGAGAATTTATTCGCAGCTGTATTCAGCGCCGGGGTTTTTGCACTGCATCCCATGCATGTCGAATCGGTAGCCTGGGTGTCGGAGCGGAAAGACGTGCTCTATGTTTTCTTTTTCCTGATAGGATTACTTATCTATGACAAATTTTTAGAAGGCAAATACAGTGCTGAAAAGAAACCGGATTACAAATGGTATGCGCTGGCATTACTCGCCTTTGTGCTGTCTTGTCTTTCAAAGGCCATGGCGGTAGTTTTTCCATTGGTGCTAATTTTGATGGATATGTATCGAAATCCTGAGAAAAATGGGTTTGAAGCAATAAAGCAATCTTTTAATCTTAAAAAAATACTGGAATACTTACCCTTTTTCGCTATTGCGCTCTTTTTTGGCCTTATGGCTATGAGTGTTCAGAGCGGCAGTGATTTTGGCGGATTTTTTGAAAAAACAGGTAGGGAGGTTGCGGTAAACAAATTTGATACATTCACAATACTGCAGCGTTTACAATTTGCCGCTTATGGTTTTTGTATGTACATTATTAAATTTTTTGTACCAACAGATCTTTGTACCTTTCATCCATATCCTACACAGGCCCAATACGATAACTCACCTGTTTACTGGGGATTTTTTGTCTTGGCACTTGCTATTGCCGCTTTGAGTATATTTTCATTGGTCAGAACAAAAATTGTTGCTTTTGGCGTAGGATTTTATTTCTTCACAGTAGCTTTTGTTCTGCAATTTATTTCTGTAGGGGTAGTCATAATGGCCGAACGATATAGTTATCTTCCTTATGTTGGGCTCTCATTTATGCTTGCAATGGCTGTCGAGACCTATATACCCAAAAACATAAGGGTGATATTTTATGGAATTTCAGCTGTAGCTGCGGTTACCTGGTTTGTTCAGACCCGTGCTCAGGTCGATAGCTGGCAAAATTCCGAAACCTTATGGGGGCGTGTAATATCAATTTATCCGGGTCAGGAGCAGCCGCACAGCATTCGAGGAAATTATTATGGAAAAATGGCCAGCCGTGCTGCTGAACAGAAAGACGCCAAAGCACAGGCATTGTTTGTAGAAAAAGCAGAAGCTGATTTTAAAAAAGCAATTGAACTAAAATCTACAAGAGCCGATGTTTATGAGGGTATGGGCAACATACATGGTATGCGCGGCGAGCATTTAAAAGCCATTGAAATGTATAATAAAGCCATTGTGATTGACTCTGCTAAAGCTACGGTTTACATCAACAGAGGAATTGGCTACAGCATGAGCGGTGATTTGCAGCGTTCACTGAAAGATATGGACAAAGCTGTCAATTTAGATCGCAAACCCATGCACCTTTTGTACAGAGGCATCGCTCATAGATCACTGGGAGATAAAGCAGCAGCCAAAGCGGATTTTGAAGCAGTTCTGAAAATGGACCCGGGAAATAAAGCGGCTATGGAGCAACTTAAACTAGTGAATTGACGCCAACGATTCTCTTTAAATGTCGTTTTATTGTTAAGGATTCTGTCATACACAATGTATTTTGAAAACAATCGGAAAACAGTCGCTCTGTTTGTTCTTTATCTTAATCACTTTTAATGTAGTCTCTGCTCAGGAAAATCTGATGCGGTTGCAGTCGCTATGGAATCCGACAAAAATCAAACAATTCAAATACGAACGCGATACTGTAGCGATTGATAGCCTTTCCATGATTGTTGGTACATTAAGTCTTTACAAAAATGGGGATTTACAAAGTGCAGACTGTTACAGCATAGAAGCTAATTTGCTCATTTTAAATAAGGGCTGTTTTTTACCCAAAGATTCTATTTTAGTCAGATACAGAACTATCGGATTAGACTTAAAAAAGCCGCAATTTAATAAAAGCCGTAAACTAATAGGAGAGGAGACCAATCTGGGCGAAGATTTTGTAATTGGGCAGGGCTATACCTATAATCCATTTGCACAAAATCAGGATTTTAACGATTTTAAGGGTTTGGATTACAGCGGAAGCTTTTCTCGTGGTATATCAGTTGGAAATCGGCAGGATTTGATACTCAATTCCGGATTTAATCTGCAAGTGGGTGGAAAAATAGGTGATGTAGAAGTGAGCGGAGCCATTTCCGACAATAATATCCCTTTGCAACCCGAAGGAAATACGCAGCAACTACAGGATTTTGACCGAATTTTTCTGCAGTTTAAACTAAAAAAATCATTTCTGACTACCGGTGACTACG
>JBIPOO010000373.1:0-3252 GCA_044379045.1 Saprospira sp. | reverse complement strand
TTTAATAAAAAATATTTTTTCTGTAATAATTTGCCCCAGTTTTGCTGTTATCCTACTTGACTGAACGATTTGTGATCTTGATAAATTAGTAGATATGTACAAAATAGAATTTGAAAAGTTTTTTTCATACTCGTTCTCGCTCGACTGTGTGATATTTGGCTATAAGGATGACGAAATTAAAGTTCTATTGGTAAAAAGAGCTATTGAGCCATTTAGTGGCTTTTGGGCTATTCCAGGCGATTTGGTTTATCCGGATGAAGATTTACCAGAGGCTGCAGGTAGAATTTTGTTCGACCTAACAAAGTTGAATGGGATTGAAATGCATCAGACTCAAACCTTTGGCGACCCTAAACGACATCCACAGGGCAGGGTAATTACTTGTGCATTTCTCGCACTTGTTCGGGTCGACGAATTGAATGCAGTAGCTTCTTCATGGGTTGATGAAATCCAATGGATGCCGGTCGACCAGGTACCTCAACTTGCATTCGACCATAATCTCATAATAGATTCAACATATAGAATCTTAAAAGAAAAACTCGTTCGGGAACCTGTTTGTTTCGATATGTTACCCCTCAAATTCACCCTCAATGAGATGCAAAAGCTCTATGAGTATGCTTTCAAGACAGAAATTGATAAGGGTAATTTTAGAAAAAAAATAAAACAATTGCCGCTCGTTAAACACGACGAAAAGCAGCAGTATGTAAAACACAGACCTGCCAAACTATTTTCCTACGATCAGTCAGAATTCAAAAAATTATCAGAAGAAACAGACTACATTTTCAAAATGTAATTTATTTTCATGCCTTATTGTAAAAATTACAATAATTATTTTGAGAACTGTTAAATAAAGATTATTTTTGACTTAAGATTATCTTATTTATTAGTTCACAAAATTAAACGATCATGAAAAGTTTATTCAGTTTACTCATTGCCTTTACAAGTCTAAGCACATTGTTTGCACAAAACAATGTTAATTTCAGTGCTTCTGATAATTGGACTGGTTATATGAATGTTTTTGAGCTACCTGCAAATGGGGGAGGATATGTATTTGGATCGGCCTGGGGAGTAGTCGATTTGAAAACTACAATAGATTCTACAGCTAACACAATTACCCTGAAACCGAATTACAACACCTATGCCGATAATCCTACTGATCCATTTTGGGTGGATACAGTTGCCAATGTAGGTAAGAAGTTTATGGAAGCATCTACTTTTGTAGAACCAGGTGCTACATTTAACGGCAATGCCCTTACTTTCTCTGGTACTGTTCTTTCAAATACATTGGACACTTCCTACACAGCGAGTTTCTTCATTAAAGCGCTAGATCCGGCAAACGGTTATCAGGATGCATTTGGTGGCTTAAAAGTTACTGAATTGCCTACAAGCGGCAACTTTACAGTATCTGCTACATCTACAGAATTAGCAACTGGTCTGATTGTTCAGTATGGCTTTGTTGTGAAGGGTAGAAATGGCAATCCTGCGGATGAGCAAGATTTGGGCTCTGTGGTTATTAGTGCTCCTATTACATCTATCAATTCTTTTGCTATTAACAACGATTTCAACATCAGTCCCAATCCTGCATCAGAAATCCTGACAGTAAACAGCACTGAATTATTTGAAGACTATCGCATTTTTAATACAGTAGGCCAAATGATACTAAGTGGAAAATACAACAACCAAATTGATATTTCCAGCATCAATGCCGGTAATTATTTCCTTGAATTGTCTAACACTGGTAAAAAATCAGTTAAAGCATTTGTAAAGAAATAATTATAAGATAAAAATTTGTTTTTATTTGTTTTTTGTAAGTAAGTGTTTAATGTGAAAGGACTGTCCGATAAATCGGACAGTCCCTTTTTTATTAAAGGCCTATGTATCTGACAAAAATTGACAATTTTCTCTTTTATTACTTCACAATATCCTGGATTTATTGTTAAAACACGCTTAGGTTTTAACTATCATTTTATGTGTATGAAAGGAGTATCTTATTGATATTTGCAATAATTGCCACTTGCTTTTATATTAAAAAAAATATAACTTTTGATATGGCTCCTTTTCACTGACTGCCTCATAAAGCCTCGCTCCAGTCATCATTGACTACACCACTTATATGCGTTTTCTGCCTTGACAGATTAAAAAATATTTTCATTTGACCCGAAGGCTCCGCGAAGCGAAATCATATCATCACTTGTGAACTGTTACTTTACAAAATTCAAAAACGGATTTTATTTTTGATTTTTAGGGTATCAACATTATCGGTCATTCACCTTTCTATCATACAAGAAAGCCACCCTAAGGTGGCTAAAATGGACTTAAATGTAGTTGTTTTATCCGGATAGTTTTGTTATTGAAATACTCTTACGTAGTCAACAATCATTTTTTGAGGAAAAACGGTTGTTGCATCTGGGTTTCCTGGCCAGTTTCCACCTACAGCCACATTGAAAATAAAGAAAAACTTTTCGTCAAATTCAGCTAAATCGGCAGGAGTTGTATTTAAAGTATAGTATTCAATATTGTCGCGGTACCATTTTATGCTATTGGTGTCCCAAACAATAGAAAAAACATGAAACTGATCGTTAAAAATTCCGCTGCTCAATGAATTAGAGCCACCGATATAAGCTCTTGTGCCGCTGGCATCGGCCCAATGTGCGGTTCCGTGTACAGTTTTATCGGTACCACTACCACCAACCAATTCCATAATGTCGATTTCTCCGCAGGAAGGCCAACCTACAGTGCTGATATTGTCGCCCAACATCCACAATGCTGGCCAGATTCCTTTTCCAAAGGGCAGTTTGGCACGAATGTCAATTCTGCCATATTTGAATGATTTTAAACCCTGAGTCTTAATTCTGGAAGAGGTATAGTTTTGTCCTCCAAAACTTTCCTGCTTTGCAGTAATCGTCAATAATCCATTCTCGACAGTGGCGTTATCCGTTTTGTAATATTCAAGTTCGTTGTTTCCCCAACCCCAATTTCCATTTCCAATATCATATGTCCAATCTGGAGATAGACTGTTTCCATCAAATTCATCGTTCCATACCAAGGTCATATTCGGATAACTGAGTGGGGTACTGTAGCCCTGATTGAATAGAGAATCGGCATTAACACTGACCGTATCAAATTTCTCTATAAAATCGTTGAATGTGGTATGGGCACGGGATTTGATACGGTAAGTTCCGCTCTGTGTATAGGTATAATCAGCAATTCCGTCATTTGTTTGAATAACGTTAGATTCATTATTACTAAAAAAGT
>JBIPOO010000370.1:0-3260 GCA_044379045.1 Saprospira sp. | reverse complement strand
ATCAACAGCTCAAAGAGATTTGGATCTAAAATTCAAATTGTATGAAGAAAATGCTGTGTTGGAATATTGGATTGTTCAGCCAAATGACCAGACAGTCTCTGTTTTCGACCTTATAGATTCAAAATTTACGCTGAGGGGAATTTATCACAGAGCGAAAATTGTTGAAGTAAAAACTATTGGACTGGATATTGACTTAAATGAAGTTTTTCCAATAAAAGACTCATAAAATGAAAAAGCTAATTGAATCTAAAGGCGAAGTTAAGTCGTTGAATACTGAAGAACCAGATCTTGCGGGTTATTACAACTATGCAGATTATCTGCAATGGACCTTTGATGGTATGGTGGAACTGATCAATGGAAAGATTTTTAAAATGGCACCTGCGCCAAGTTCAAAGCATCAGCTTTTATCAGGCAATTTATTTGGAATATTGTGGAATTATCTAAAAGGCAAGCCATGTCAGGTTGTCTCAGCTCCATTCGATGTCCGTCTTTCAAAATACAAAGAAGATAAATTGATTGACTCTGTTGTTCAGCCTGATTTGTGTATCATTTGCGACCCCACTAAAATCGACGAAAAAGGTTGCAATGGCGCTCCGGATATGGTGATAGAAATACTATCTCCTTTTAGTGAAGAAAGAGATACAAAACTCAAATATAAACTCTACGAGGAAAATGGCGTGATGGAGTATTGGATTGTTAATCCCCATGAAGCGTCTATAAAAGTCTATGATTTGGTTGAAAACAAATATGAATGTAGAGCTATCTATCATTCCAACCAACACGTCGAAGTAAAAACAATTGGCCTTTGGATAAAATTAAATGAGATATTCTGACCAAAATCAGGCTGAGCATGATATTGAGACTTAGTCCCTTTTCAATTACAAATATTTACAAGGTGCACTTCCCTACTCTCCAAAATACTCACAGTAAATCTTCGCAGTTTCGCAAAGTTTTACGCAATGAAGTTTAACACCTGTAGGTATGTTTGGCTCTAGTTCTTTCCAAATGTAATAGACCAGATTTTCGGTTGAGGGTAGAATGTTGTCGGGCAGGAAATTGTCATCAAGATTTAGATTGCTATGATCAAGCACATCGCAGACTTTTTCCTGAATAAGTTTACCCAAAACTTTTACATCCATTAGGAAACCGGTAATGGGATCGGGTGTTCCCTTTACGGTAACGAAGAGTTCATAATTGTGCCCATGAAAATTTTTGTTGGCACATTTACCGAACACTTCAAAGTTTTTTTCTTCGCTCCATTGCTTTACCCAAAGCTGATGAGCGGCATTGAAGGTCTCTTTTCTGGTGAGATAAACAATCATTGGTTGTCCTCAAATTTATAGCTGCCTGATAGAAAAATAGTCTAGGGGCAACAGTTGTGAAAATTATAGCTTAACCTGATTTTCAGTCAGATTTAAATTTTTTAAAAATTTCATCGTATCAATTCCATCGGCATAATCCTCCAATGTTGGCTGTTGACTTTGGCCGAAAGGAAGAGTTTCGAAAGTTTTTAAACCAATTTTACTAACAATACATTGTATTTTAGGTCTCAATTCCTGAAGATTTTCCTCGAGTTTTTCAATACTGTCATAAAATTCGTAGTTCAGGGTAGCTATGCGCGACTGCAGACTACTGTCTTCTGCTAAAATCAGCGAATCATTGCAAAGATGCGGCGTCTGATTCAGTAAATAAATAGACCGGTTGTAATCGAAATTATTTTTATACTTTGAATTTAACAGCAATTGATAACTGAACGCATCCATCTCTTGCATAAAAAATTCAAAATTAAAATTGCGGGGTACGTAAATTTTGGAAACCGAACGACAGCCCAGTCCATAATATCTGAAGATATCCTCGGCAAGCAGAGCTAAATCTGCTGCATTTTCCTTTCCATCGAGTATGGCTATTGAATTTCGGTTACCACGAATTATCGAAGGCATTTTCGAAAAATAATATTCAAAATAACGGCTGCTGTTATCGCTACCGGTGGCAATGACTGCATCGGCAACCTGAAGTCTTTCAATGATTTCAAAATATGTAGCAGAGCCCGGACTTAGTTCTTCGAGTTTGTTGAGCAAAAAGCTAATCAGTACTTTATCTTTATCAGAGCATTTAATCAATGATTTATGACCGCTTACAAAGACCGAGATAAAATCGTGCAGACCCACAGCCGGAATATTTCCCGCCATGATGATTCCAATGTTTTTTGGAAGGGAACTTTCTTCGACATTTTGCTCGGCCCAGTACAGTAGTTTTTCTTCGTTGAAAAATAATACCACAGCCTGTTTCATCGCATAACGACATTGATCAGCATCGAACCAGCCATTTTCGCTGAAAGCTTTGCGGTATAAGCCATCAAGACTTTCTTCATTGTCTTTTAGCCAATTTCCCAATTTTCCCAATGCTGCGCAGCGCTCCTTTAAATTCATTTTGTCTGATTCGTTTTTAAAAAATGCAAAATTCGACAAAAAAATCAACATCTGCAATTATTTTCTCAGCTTGCCTTTCATTTTATAAAATGCATTGATACCGCTTAGAGCCACTCCGGGTATGCCCTGCCCCGGATAGGCCGAATCGCCACAGATATAAGCACCACGACCATCCAATCGCGCATCGATCATCTGCCAGGGTTTGGTGTTCATGTACTGCGGATAACCACCAACAAATCCAAATTTCCTACCGGTCCAACGTTCCCAGGCTGCTGCTGCAGAAACATGAAAATATTCAATTGAATCTTTGGGAATCAGGCCTTTTGAATCCAGTTCATCGAATACAATCTGAGCGAGGGACTCTTTGTCAATATCAACATCGGGATTAGGATTTGGTATATGACAGCTGATAGACGCTACCATTTTGTCCAAAGGCGCACGATACCAATCAATTGGATGTGAATAACTTAGAAAAACCGAGGCTGCATTTATATTTGGCAAGGGATTTTTTAAATGAATTTGATGATGCAGCGCATCAGGCTCAAATCCGGCTGGTCTTTTGAAACCAACACCAATTTGAAAGGCACTGTACAGTTTGTCATTATTGAGCGTTTTGTTAATGTATTTCTTTTTTAATTTTTCATCAGGAAAAATCTCAATGACATTGTTGATTGGAATGCCAAAAAGGATTTTATCTGCAATAAAGTTTCCGTTACTGGTTTCGACCTGGTATTGCCCATGCTCGAATTTAACATTTTCAACCTTGGTTCTGTAATGAATAGCTGCTCCCTTATTTTCGAGCCAATCGGTAATTTTTTTAACCATTTGAAT